>JBBFLK010000013.1 GCA_037479115.1 Anaerohalosphaeraceae bacterium
ATGACCAAAGAAGAATATGCATTGCGGGGGTACGATCTACCATGGCTTCCCTAAAGAAAAATCTTACAAAAAAATATACATTTGTAAACAGATGGAGTATATCTATTTTAATCATAAAATTTTTTCCAAACGGTCCCCAACTCCTGCTGCATCCTGACTTACTGATTGAGAAGATTCTGCAGCTCCTCCATTTGTTCTTTATCCAAAACCGGATTGCTCTGATTCCAGCGCCATACCTCCGCGGCCCACCTTGCGGCTTGCTGCTTTCCATTCATCGCCAAAAGCGTTTTGACCAGCCGATATCCGGTTTTTACCCGCTCCGGAGAATAAGGCGGCGCGTTTTTCAGGGACTGTTCAAAATCTTCCCGAGCTTTTGCCAACTGTCCCATTTCGAAAAAGATTTCGCCCCGGGTATCCAGCAAATCGGCATTTCGGGGTTGAATCATCAAACCCTTATCGGCCCACTGAAGCGCCTCCTGCAGCTGCTTATTCTGAGAAAACAGAATCCAGGCCAGGTTATTCATTGCCGCTGCACGGTCTGCTTCTTCCGTCAGACTGTTT
The DNA here is from genome assembly GCA_037479115.1 of Anaerohalosphaeraceae bacterium. NCBI lineage: Bacteria > Pseudomonadati > Planctomycetota > Phycisphaerae > Sedimentisphaerales > Anaerohalosphaeraceae > Anaerohalosphaeraceae bacterium. Next base: position 562 of record JBBFLK010000013.1, read on the forward strand.
TGCATCAGAAGGACGCGATAAAGTTGTTCTGCAGATTTATACTGCTGCCAATAATGATAGAGTTTCGCCTGAGACAGCATCAGCTGCGGATGATTGGGGTGGCGTTCCAGCAGTGAACGCAGGCATTCGGCGGCGGTTTCGCGTCCCTTCGGGTCTTCCTCCAGCCCCAACTGAAGACAAATGCGGGCGGCGGCATCCAGGCATTTCGGAGAATAACCTGAATACTTTTCAAGCAGCTCCTGCACTGCCGACCGCTGCTGGTCTCTGAGCAAAAGCGCTGCCCAGCGATGGAAAACGCCGCTGGGCTCCGAATTCTCTTTCATTTCATTCTCGAACAGCTGCCAGGCCTGCTCTTTGCGACCGGTTTGATACAGAAGATGCAGATAAAGAATCCGGAAGGCGGGATTCCCTTTTTCCCGTATCTCTCTGCGGGATTCCAAAACGCTTTCAGCCTCCTGAAAACGTTCGGTTCGAATGCACAGTTCCGCATACAAGGCCGCCACTCGTTCCTCGTTCGGAAACCGCTTATACAAATCCTGCAGAGTCGGCAGGGCCAAATGTCCGCCTCGCATCGCCTCCAGACGGGCTTTCTGCAGCAGAAGAGTGCTGCTTTCCGGGAAGAATTCCAGCCCCTTCAGAAGGCTGTCCAGAGCCCGGCCGGTCTGTCCGTTTCGCATGTACCATTCTGCCAGGGCAGCCCATCCTGCCTCGATTCGCGGGTAGTCATTCAGCAGACTGTGCAGAATTCTCTCGCCTTCATCCGCTGCGGCGGTTGTGTTTTCCGACAAGAGCATCTGGGCCTTCAGCAGCAGGACGGAAGGATCCTTCGGTTCTGCCGCCAGATATTTTTCGATGAGGGCTTCGAGGGCCTTTCGGCGCTGAGGAGCCCGGGCATAGATCAAGACGGCTTTGCGAAGAACCGCCGGGTCCTCCGGATACAGGCGAAGGGCTTCTTCCATCGTCTCGACAGCGGCATCCGTCCGATTCAGATTCACAAGCAAATCTGCGGCAAGCAGAAAACTGTCCCGGGACGATTCCGAAAGGCGCAGCATGGTTTTGATATCCTCCTGCGCTTGTTCCGTCAGACCGATTTGAGTCCGAACCATCGCCCGCAATGCATACAAACGGGGCTCAGAGGGCTTGACCGTCAGGGCCTCATCGCAAATCTGAACGGCCTGGTCGGTTTCTTTTCGGCGCATCGCCAGTTCCACACGGGCCGCGATAACCGGCAGCGAATGGGGTTGGGCTTCCTGAAGCGAACGAAGAATCTCTTCGGCCTCCGAAAGCTGATTTTGATAAAGATGCATCAAAGCCAGCGATAATTTGAGATTCTGGTCGTTGGGGTTTTTCGCAATCATGTCCTGAAGAATTTCCGCGGCGTTCCCGAACCGGCCCTGCTGAAGAAGCCGCTGAACCTCCAAATGCGTCAGCCGCGGGTCCCGCAGCCCCCGTCGGGCCGCCTGCTGAAGCACTATCTCCGCCGCTCGATATTCCTGAGCTCGATACATAGCCGACACGGCCGAAACAATCAATTCGAGGTTATCCATGTCTTTGGCAAGGGCGTTTTGATATTCCTGGACGGCCAGCGCCAGATTGCCGGAGGCCTCATAAACAGAAGCCAGCAGGATTCGGCTGTCTATGTCTTCCGGATAACTGCGGAGCACGGCATTCAGAAGCGAAACAATTTGCGGATAATCCCGCCGAATCTGACCTCGCTCAAAGAGCAGTCGGGCCTGTTCATACCGCCACTGCCGTCCCTGTTCCCCTTCTGCGTTTTTGATTTCTTCAATCCATTTGCGGAGCTGCTCCGGCTCTGCCGTTCGGCGTGTCCATTCGAGCAAACGCCGGCGAAGCGAAATGTCGGCCGGATACTGTTTGGCCAAATCGGCAAGAACCGCCGCCGCTTCCTGGACCTGCCCTTTCAGGAAGAGCACTTCCGCCCGCCAGACAGCCAAAACTTTTCGCTGTTCGGGGGAGAAGGGTTCCGGAGAGACAGCATCCAGAAATGCTGCCGCCTGTTCAAATTCGCTGGTTTGGACAGCAGAAACGACCCATTTTTGAATCGGCTCGAGCGAAGCTGGATAGTCCCGGCGGAGCTCTTCCAAAATCTGCCGAGCCGGCCCGTGGTGCCCCTGCCTGCGCAAAAGGTCGCTTTCCAGAAGTCGAACCCGGAGTGTCTGGCCTTCCTGTTTCTTCAGATTCTCCAATTGTGTTTGAGCCTCCTCCAGCCGACCTGTTTCAGTCCAGAAACTGATTTGCTCTGCCAGGAAAGAAGGGTCTCGGCGGGCCAGTTCCTGACTTTCCTGAATCAGCCGGGCCTGCTCAGCCTGATTCGGCGGGTTCTGTGATGTCTGCATCTGCCGAAGCCGAACGGTCAGCCAAATTCTGCGATAGTCCTGATTGTCCGGCTGTTTGCGCAAAGCCCTCTGGATATGGTCAGCCGCTTCGGCCAATCGTCCTTCCTTCAGAGACCACCGCGCCAGCAGAGCATGGGCTTCCGCATGTTCGGGAAAACGCAGAAGAAGCCCGCGAAGCTGCTGGACAGCCGCCAAGGGGTCTCCCGCTTCCATGAGGGCCTGTGCCAGACGCATCGAGGCATCCGGCGAGGCGGAAGCCGCCGACAATTTTCGCCAAATCGCCAAAGCAGTCGGCCAATCCCCCTTGGTTTGTGCCAGAAGCCCCTGCAGATACGCAACGGTCTCCGGTTCTTCCTTTCGTTCGGTCATCAGCCGGATGATGCTTTCCGCCTGGTCCCAGCGGCGTGCCTGAATGAAAAGTTCCGCCGCAGTTACCAGAAAATCATAGGAATCCGGCTGTAGCGCCGCTATGCCCTCCTGGGCCACCCGAACCATTTCGTCCGTGCGGCCGCTCCGTACGGCCCATTGTGCCCACAAAAGCCAGACCGTCAGGTCATCGGACTGTTCCGACTGCAAGCTGGTCAACAGCCGCTCTGTTTCCTCCAGCCGTCCGGCTGTCAGACATACAGAAGCCAGCTGCAGTTTTTGCGGACGGGTTTGGAATGGAAGAGTTTTCGCCTTTTCAATATCGGCCTGAGCTTCATCCGCCTGCTGGTTTTGAAGATGATACTGAGCCCGATACAGATAAGCCGACGGCTCGTTTGAATTAGCCTCCACGGCAGCATTCAGCCATTCCAGCGGGGTTTTGTCGGATAAGTCCGGGTTTTGCTGGCTCAAACGGGCCATAAGCAGGTAAGCCTGCAGACAGTCTGGATGCCGCTCCAGAATCTGCTGGAGTCTTTGCCGAGCGGGAATCATTTGGCCTCGCTGCATCATAGCCTGTGCGGCATAACAAGCAATTTCGGGATGGTCCTGCCGCTCCAGAAAGGCCTCGGCCAGCCGCTGGGCCTCTGCGGGGTCGGTCCGGACATAAAATTCAATCAGCCGGCGGGATACATCCGGGTTGTCCCCCAGACGAAGAATCTGATGATAAGCCCGCAGGGCCTGCTCGATGTATCCCTTCGTCAGAGGACGGCGATTCATCTGGGCCTCTGCGTATTTGATCAGGATTGCCGTATCCTGTTTGGGCTGAATCGCCGCCAGATACTGCCCGAGATAGACGGCTGCCGCATCCCAGTCTTTTTTCTCAAAGGCCGCCAGACCCCGCTCCAGACCCCGATGAGCCCGCAGGTGTTTGTTCCAATACCACAATCCGCCCACGGTCAGCGTACCGGCTGCCAGGGCAAAGAGCACGACGACCAAAAACGCCCAGTTGATTCGACCGAATCTGTATTGCATTCAAACTCCCTTCTGTGATGCCAATCCTGATTTTGATTATCCAAACTGGTCCAAAAAAGAAAGAATCAGCTTGCGTGCGGTCAACAGACAAATCTTCAGGTCCATGCCCAGCGACAATTTCCGGACATATTCCATATCATAGTAAATCCATTCCTGAAAATCGCGGCCCGGCCGACGGGTTCGGCTGACCTGCCAGAGGCCGGTAATTCCCGGGCGAACGGAAAGACGAGCCTGACGCCACGGAGGGCAATATTCATTTTCATTTTCCGGAGAAGGGCGCGGCCCCGCCACACTCATTTGGCCGAGCAGAACATTTAAAAACTGCGGCAGTTCATCGATGCATGTATCCCGCAGAAATTTGCCGATGGGGCTGGTTCGCGGGTCATCGTCCATCTTAAACTGCGGACCGTCCACCTGATTGACCATACGAAGTTGGTCCTGAAGGGACTCGGCTCCGACAATCATCGTCCGAAACTTCAGACAGGAAAACTCTCTGCCGTGCAGGCCCTGACGGCGTGCCCGGAAAAAGACAGGGCCCGGCGAGGTCAGTTTGACCGCCAGCGCAATCAGCGGAAAAAACGGCAAAAATAATCCCAGCACGAGAAGAGAAATCAGGATATCCACCAGGCGTTTGCCGAAACGCGGATACGAAAGGAGCGGCCATTCCCGAAATGCTTTTTCAGAACGGCTCCAACCATCGGAACAGAAATTCAGACGGGTCTTCCATTCCTGGTGCGGCTGGCGCCACCATGCGACGTGGTGAACAGGCTTTCCGGGGGGCACACAAACCGACGGCCCCAGCAGGACTCCCTGAAGAACGGCGCCGTCGCCGACCTCTGCCCGGTCACAGAGGATTGCCGGAGCCGCAATCACAGCCCCCTGCCCCAAACGGACCTCTCTGCCGATATGAATGATTCCTTTGAGGGTCGTCCTTCCCGAACCATCTGCCTTTGCTGCGGATTCCGAACGGCAGGTTTGGCTGAATCGAAGCAGGGCTGCTAATCCGGTTGTGGAAAAAAGATCGAACCGCCTGCCGCCGATACGAAGCCGGAGGATTCGGCCGCCGACTGATTCGGCATATTCCGCAAAAGAAGCCGTCGGTTTTCTGAGCAAAGCACTTAAAAGTTTCTCGAATTTTTCGGCCCTGCAGCAGAAGAAATCCGGCCAGTCCGCTGAGGGAAAATCCGGTTCGTATACGGGCTGATAGGAGCGGCGGAAACCGACGATGCGACCGTCTCTTGTCAGACGAACCTGCTCCCGGCCGGCATCCAGTGAAGGGTCGATGCGGAAAACCGCTATATCACAATCCAGAGAACAAAGAACCGCCTCAAGATTTGCTCTGTCCACCTTCGACAGGACGGCTCCGTTCGCAAGAATCACCCACTCGGTTTTGGGTACGGAAAGATGAGCCGAGCCGCTGATCCCTTCGGGAGGATAAAAAAAGACCTCTTTATCCCGCTCCAGGTCCTGGGTTCTGGCGGATTCCGGCAGCCAAAATCGGCAGGGTTTCTGCAGAGCACCGGCCTTCAGCATATCCAGCAGAAGCCGATTGGCCGGATACGCCGTTAGCAGCTGCGGCCCCAAAGAGGCGGATGAACCGCAAAAATGTTCAGACCCAAACCAGAAAACCTGCATGAAACGCTCCCCTCTTCGTTTGTTCAGGACAGCTGATTCGGATTCGGAGGAAACGTCTGCGTATCCGAGGACTCCTGCGAAGCCGTCAAAAACAGGTCGGGGTTTTTCTTGCGGTGCTTTCGGCCCTTCTGACCGTAGGCGTATCCGTATCCGTAGGAGCGGTAGCCCTGCTCGGCTTTCACATTATTGACAACCGTTCCGATGACCTTGGCCCCCACCTGCCGCAGTCTGGACAAGGCCTCCTGGATATCCGGCTGCGAGGTCCGTCCCAAAAACGTAGTCAGAATGACGGCATCGGCATACCGAGACAGCACCAGTGCATCCGCAAAAGCCAGAACCGGCGGGGAATCAATCAAAATAACATCGAAAGAATCCCGCAGGGTACGGAGCCGTTCGCCGCTTTGCGGATGAGCCAGCAAGTCCAGCGCATCCGCACTATTGCGAAAATCAGACGCAAGAATAAAAAAGTTGGGGTTGGAATGCCGGTACAAACATTCTTCCAGTCGTTTGCCGAACAGATAATCCTGAAATCCGCGAAGGGCACGGGGCAGATTCAGCACTTCCACCACGTCCGGTTTACGCAAATCCGCATCAATCAGGAGTGTTTTTTTGCCGGAGTTGGCAAAGGAAGCCGCCAGATTGACACAAAACGTCGTCTTGCCGTCCTGCACGCCCGGGCTGGTCACCAGAATTATTTTGGAACCATTCGAGCCGTCCAAAAGTCCCAGATTGGCCCGAATTGTCTGATAATCGTCATTCAGCTGCTGGCCCAAAAGATTTCGCTGAATGGAATGCGGGTCGGTCGTTGTGCCCAAAATCCTCACCTGTATCCGCTTGACGACCTCCTGAGGATGGTGAATCCGCCGGTCCAGCCGGTCGATAAGCAGAGCCGTCAGCAGGCCGAACAGAAGCCCTCCAAAGCCCACAGCGGCCGCCATTTTCTTTCGTTTGCCCGGAGCGGAAACACTAAAGGCCTCATCGGCGACGGAAATTCGGGCCGGCCGTTTGCTCTCAATCATCAGCTCTTTGATTTTGCGGTCGACCTCCTGCATCTGCTCTTTGCTTTGCTGAATCTGTTCCTTCAGGTCCTCAATCAGCAGCTGTTTGCGGCCGATTCGGATCGTCTCGGCATCCTGCTGCTGCAGTTTTTCCTGAAGATGCTGCATCAGAGAAGCCAACTGAGAACGCTGCGTTTTCAGCTGAGCCAGCTGCAGCTGCCGGCCGCTCGTGCGGCGCTCCTCAAAGGCCGCGTTGAACTCATCCAGCACTTCCTGCTGCCGCTTTTCATAACGGTTTTTGAGGGTTTCAAAGACCTGCTCCTGCTGAACCAGAACCGGATTGTTCGGCTGCATCGTCTGACGGCTGACCAGAAGGGTTTGTTCATACCGGCGAATGTCCTCCTGAAGTGCCCGCAGAATCGGGTCGTTCTGGACAATCTGAGAGCGCTGCTGGACGAAATCCGACGGCAGGGCTTCCTGGCCGCCCTGTTCGGCCGCCTGAATCTGGGCCTCCAGGGCCAGCAGCTGAATTTCCGTATTGGTCAGCTCTCTCTGGAGACTGGCCAGCCGTTCGTAATGCATCTGCTGGAGAGCCGTCAATTCCCCGGTTCCGTATTCTTCCACCAGCTGACGGATGGTTTCCTGCTGGGCTTCAAGTTTCTGCGTCAGCTGCTTTCGCTCGTTTTGGAGGTTATTCAGACGCGTATTTTCTCGATCCCGCAGGTCTTCGACCACCACTGCCATATAATTGCGGAGAATTAAGTTAATCAGCGTTCGAGCTTCTTCCGCCTGTGCGGCCGGAGTAGTCATGCTTAGGGTAATCAGATAGGACCCCCGGTCCGGTTCAATCTCAATAATCCCCTGCTCAAACATCTGCCGAAGGCCCGTGTAGGTGTCTCCTTTCTGATTAAAGAAAGAAAGATTGAGATTTTGGGCTTCTTCGGCAACCCGTCGGATGACTTTATCGCTGCTCATCAGCATGGCCTGGGTGTTCTTGAAGCCTTCATAGTTGGGCAGCGGCTGGTCGGAGTCGCGATCACGATATATAATCTCCGGAATAATGGGGGCCACCTCTACCAGCGCCGTTGTGCGGTACTGCTTGGGCATCAGAAAAAAGACCGCCGGAAAGCCGATCCCCCAGACCAGCGCCGTCAGCAAAACAATCACCCACCATCGCCGCCGGAGCAACCCCCAAAGATCAATCTCTGTGTGCGGCTGCTCCTGCGACGGCTGCGGGCGATATTCGACCAGTTCTGCCGTCGGGGCACCGTTTTCTGTAATGTCCGAATTGTCCATACGCCTCCAACTATCTGTTAAATCGAGGTTTTCTGTCGGAAAACGATCTGGGAAATCGTCTTTTCCGACGAATCGATAAACAATTTTGACAGAAACCGCAACTCCAGGACCGTCAAAAGTAACGCCAGCGGCATCATGGCCAGCCCACCGTAATCATGGAATATCTTTTCCCATATTTGCCCATCCAGAAACAAAAAGGCAATTGACGTCAGGACCAGACGGATGGTGTTGCATATTAATGCTATCGGCACACTCGAAACAAAGATTACAACCTTTTGCCAAAGGGGGCATTTGCATATCAAAACAACAAAACCGCTTACAACGAAAAAGGCCGTCAGCATTCGCAGACCATTGCAGGCCTCCGCTACCGCAACAAGCGTACCATTAATATTAATAATATTTCCTTCTCGAATCACATTAAAACCTAATGCTTCCAGGCAGAAAACAGCGGAAACAGTGGCCCATTTCTGCAAAGGCGGTGTAATCGTCCATTCCACAGATTTGGGCAGAGGAAACATCAAATACAGATACATCCAGACCGGCAATATCTTCTTAAAGCATTGCCCCCCTAAAATCAACCACACCAGACCGCCGATGGTTAACAGAAAACACAGACGCTCAAGACTTGCGGACCCAATCAAAAGGGCTCCGAATCGGAGGAGCTGAACGAACAAAAGAGCCCAAAAAGCCGGCGGATATGGACGTATCGGACAGTCCAGAAGGACTTTTCTGCGGTCCCAAATCACATACCCGGCCAAAAGCGGCACGAGAATACCGCTGGAGTATTCATCGCTGAGCATCCAAACCTGCCAAAGGTCTATCAGGGTTGGATTCCAGTAGACAGCCAGCAAAACAATCAGGAGAATTCCCAGTGCCCCAAAAGCACCAATTTTTTTCCCGGGCTGAGCCAGGTACGATGACAAAGACGAAACCTGTGCGAGGCTTTGACGCTGTACCAGCCGTCTTCGAAGCTTCCTTGTAAAAGAGGAGGACTTGCCCCTGGAGGGGACAAAGAGTCGCTCAGAACCTTCAGTGCCGGACGCAAGCACCGTTCCTGTGTCCGTCATACAGCAATCGAGATGACAGCGGGCCCCGACAGTGGTTCCGGCCCCAAGAACAGAAGAGCTGATTACTGAATGGGGCCCTATCCACCCATCAGACTCGACCATCAGGGGCCCCAAAAGAATACAGCCCTCTTTGACAACACAGTTGTTTCCAATGAATACCGGTCCGGCCGTACGAACAGTCGGATGGATTTGGACATTCTGTCCTGCCCACAATCCGTTGACAGCAGTCCGGGAAAATCCTGCAAGCCCGCTTCCGTTTTCGTCCAGCGAGAGCAAGTGACGTCCCACGGCCTCTGCATATTCTATCCACGTCCGATAGGTCTCGGTGGGTTTCTTGAGAACCCCGCAAGCGACGGAAAGCCCTTCCTTCACAAGAGCGGGCACCAGGTTCTCTTTTAAATCAAAATATCCTTCCAAAGGAATCCAGCGGATGATATCGGAACCGCAGACATAAACTTCTGCATCTTTGGGAACCGCTTCGGATTCATCTGTCGGCTGGAAAAAGACGGTCAGACTCCCCTGTTTGTTTTGATGTTCCCCAAGGACGTCTTGAAGCGGCGGAGGGACCAGCATCGCCCCGTTAAAAACCAAAAGGATGGTTTCAGGAGATTCTGCAGCCAGTGCATCTCGAATATTTCCGGCAGTACCTCGCGGGAGCGTCTCAAAACGCAAATGAACATTGACTCTATCCGGAAAAACCAATGACTCAAGGAGGGGGCGATTCCTTTCAGAACTGCAGATTTCAACGCGATGCAAGCCCTGTTCGGCCAGATTTTCCACGAGGCGCAAAAGGACCGGCTTGCCCCCAAAAGACCAGAAGGCATGGTGCAGCCGGCTGGCCAGCGGGCATCGGCCGAAATCCGGTTCACCAACCAAAATCAGGGCTTTGCAGTCTTTTAAAGAAACACTGGAAGACATAGTCTATCTTTCAGCAGACGGAAGCTGTTTTTTCATATCCTCAATAATCAAAGAAAGCGTCTGCTCTAACGTATAAGTCGGCTGAAAATGGATAACCTGACGAATCCGCTCCAGACAGGGTACTCGACGGACCATATCATCAAAGGGGCGTCCGAAGACTTGTTCAAAATCGCGGTAAACCTTTCGGCTGCGGCTTTGCGTCATCGCAATAATACGGTCGGCAAGATTGTCGATACTGATTTCTTCATTGGAACCGAGATTAAAGACCTGTCCGCAGGCCTCCGGACAATTTATCAGGTCCTGCAGGGCCCGGACGACATCAAACACACAGCAAAAGCATCGCGTTTGTTTTCCGCTGCCGTAGATTTCCAGCGGTTCATTCCGCAAAGCCCTCTCCACAAAACGGGGAATCACCATTCCGTACTGCCCTGTCTGACGGGGGCCGACGGTATTAAACAGCCGTACAATAATCACCGGCAAATCGTACTGCTGATAATAGGCCAATCCGAGGAATTCATCGATCGCTTTGCTGCATGCATATGACCAGCGGCTGAACCGTGTGCTGCCCAGAACGGTATCATCATCCTCCCGAAAAGGAATGGCTTCACTCTTGCCGTACACCTCGCTGGTGGAAGCCAAAAGGACCTTTTTGTGGAACCGGTTAGCCGCCGCCAGGACCACTTCGGTGCCGTGGATGTTGGTTTCGATGGTATGAACTGGACGCTCGACAATCAGCCGAACGCCGACAGCCGCCGCCAGATGCACGATAACGTCGCAGGATTCCACCAGCTGATTCATCAGGCTTTCATTGCGAACGGAGTCAAAAACAAACCGGAAATGCGGATTTTTCAGGAGATGCTGAATATTGCCAAGACGCCCGGTGCTTAAATCATCAATCACGGTAACCGTATATCCGCCCTTCAAAAGCGACTCCGCCAGATGAGAGCCGATGAACCCCGCACCGCCGGTGATTAAGACTTTCATCGTTTGCCGTTCCATACCTGTGTCCTGTTCCTTATCTGAGTTTTCTTATTGGGCCGGCGCCTTCAAGAGGTCTCGTTTGTGGCTGGGCCGCGACCAAAACCATATCCGCAGCAGTGAGTTTTGAAAAGGATTCTTTCTCTGAGATTTCAATTATGGAGTTTTTCATTCCGGAAAAAGAAATGTCAGACATGATTCATACGGAACCCGATGGAACCCTTGTCTTTTTTACCCTAATCCCCTATCCAAAGCCAGTTTGAGCTGAACAGGGCAAAATCTCTCTGATTGATAAGGCCGTCTCCCCCGGTCGGTGCCGTATCACAGGATGCATTCCAGCGGCTATCCTCTCTCACCGACAGCCACGCATCTGTAAACAACACGAAATCTTTTATATTGACGGAGCAGTCTTTTGAAAAATCGCAGGGATTGGCCTGGGTACAGAAACGCTGCATCCAAAAGCCGCTCAATAGGGAAAAGTCCATCTGGTTGATCTGCCCATCTCCGCCGGGCGGAGCAATATCGCAGGCAAAATCCCACCCGGGTGTTCCGGGAACAGAGCCCCAGGCCGAGGTCATTCGCAGAAGGTCCAACAAGTCAACAATGCAGTCCTGATTCAAATCCGCCGGAAGAGCGGTACATGGAGGGGAAGGATAAACAGCCGTATGGATGCACAGCAATTCGATGCCCGGTCCGGTGCCTAAATTGCGGGAATACCGCTTATCAAGCGGATTGTTCCAATGCTCATGAACTCCGAGACTGCCCAGGCGGGTTCCGTCCCCTTCCGGGTCATAAAAAACTCCCGACGGGGGATTGTCCGCCAAAGCGGCTTCGTGCAGATAACTGTCGATGGGGATATCAGGCAGATTGAACTGAGCCGCCAGAAAATCCAGCGCGACCGAATCCAGCGCAACCGGGTCCTGGGAGACCAGCAGGCTCGAGGGATAATCTCCATTAAAAGGAGGAATGGCGTATGGAGCCGGAAGCCCTATGTGGTTGTATTCAAATCCCCAGAGGGCATCGAGGATATACAGGACCGTTTTCTGTCCCAAATGTCTATGTCCCATTAAATCCACAAGGGGGCTGTAGCCGGCATAGGAAGGCTCCGTCACAAGCGAATGAAGGGCATTGCCGGAATGAATGGTGCTGTCATATTCCGGGCTGACGCCGAAACAGCCGTACCAGTTTTTGGCACACAGCGTAACCCCTGCGAAGGCATGTCCCTGCATCCGAGCCAGATTAATAACATAGTCCGCCTCAAAAAAAGAACGGGCCAGAGGATAATCGGCGATGGGCTGGCCGGTGTGCGGATTGTTGGAAGACCAGACAATCTGCCCCGGAACAGGGTCGGCCTTCGTGCGACCTTCCGTGCCGGGATTGTTTTCGGGCTTAAAATAATTGGTCTCCTCGAACCGAACCTGAGGAAATAACGAAACACAGGCATTGTAGGTTTTGTCATCGATATAACGCGACGGCTCACTGATTGTAATGCAGGACGGGTCCACCCCTGCCTGATAAACCAGCTGCTTGAGCAAGGCTGTGTAAACCGCCGGAGGAGTATCCGGAAAATTGTAGCGGCTCTGATGCGACCACTGATTGTTGTGATTGGGCTTGATAACGATTCGCTCTCCCGGAGAATAGCCTATATTTCCCTTTCCCCGTTTGCTGTTGTGATAGCGAAACAAAGCATCCCAGGCACTGCGGTCATCCTGTTTTCCGGTCAGCCAGCAAATGGCCCTGGACAGCATCGATTCAACGACAGCCGGATTGGTATGCTGATCGTCCCACCAGACATAACCGACGCCGTCCCAGGTTGTGGCGTTGGGGTCGTGGACCCACACAACCCGGCCGGGAAAGAGTCCTTCGGCTGTTCCTATCGGCTGATTGGGGCCGTCCACCGCTACAAAAGCCGCCTGATTGGATTGCGGGTCCACCCCCAAGGTCAGAAACACAATTAGTCCGGCCAATCCAACCAGTAGCCCCCCTTCCAGCCAGTGATGATGCTGCAAAAAACGTCCGGCAGAGACCCATTTGGCCCACGCGGCCAGCATCCCTGCTACATACAGCACAAACGACGAAGCCAGCGGGAAGGCGGCCCGCTGACAGGGATAGGCCGCTCGGCTGGGTTTCGGGATAACGCGAATGAGAAACCAAATCAGCGCAAGAAAACCCGAAATAAAAAAGGCCAGGGAAAGAATGGACTTCCGACAGCGAAGGAAAAATCGAAAACAAAAATATCGAACTCGATTTTTTTTCAAATCGAACAATTTTCTTCCCCTCACAATTTCTAAACTTCCCATTTTACCAGTCAATGGTCGTGAATAAAAGTGAATAATTCGACTTGGCTGGGCTTGTCATGAGAATGTTTTTCAGTGCTTCTAATGTTCGATATTAGAATATTTTATATAATACAGATATTATAGATACCTATTGTCTCTCTATTTTTTGACGGAATTCTCGATGAACTCATGAATTCGGAGAATAACGCCCTGCCTGTTTGGCATCCGCGGTACCGGAACAAACGTTTCCAGCCGGCGAATGCCGTCGGCCAGGTCTTTTTCATCATAGACGGCTACAATGTGCCCCAGCTGTTCAAACTTTCGGGCAGTATGAACCTGGTGGTCATTGACGACCTCTTTGTACTTTTTCAACCGGGGCATCACCAGAAGCGGCTTTTGGAGGGACAGGGCCAGGCTGATATTGCCGATACCGGCATGACTGATCATCGCCCGGCAGCCGTGCAGGGTTTTTTCGAATTGGGTCTTTTCCAGACTGACTGCGTAGTCCATATATCGAGGCCGGTACTGCCCGGGGCCGATTTGAGCGAAAACGGGCTCCCGGAGGAGTCCCGCTTCAATGGCCTTATCGACCGCCCGGACCAATCGGTCAAAACCAAACTGTGTTCCGACCGCCAGAAAAATCATATCACTTCGCCTCGATATTCGACGTTGGGATATTTGGCCGCCACATCCGGCCACTGCGAGAGAACCAAATCCGCAAAAGGCCGTATCAGCCGTCCGCTCAGCGACAGGCGTTCTGCATTGGCGATGCTGTCCAGCCAGATGACTTTGGCTCCGAGCAGCTTGCCCCACAAACAAATCCAAAAGCCCGCCGCAGCCCCGGTGCTGACAACAAGATGGGGCTTTTCCTTCCAGACGACCCCAAAACAGCGGCCCATTACCGCGAGGGTTTTGAACAGCTGCCGGCGATTGCTCTCTCCGACAATGTAGGTTTTTCCCAAAGCCCGAAGTTTTTCCCGCACCATTTCTCCGGTGGACACCCAGACCAGGTCATGCCCCGTCCAGGCTTCCTGGACAGACAGCAGCTGGCTGAGATGCCCGCCCGCAGAAGCGGCTAAACAGATTTTCAGTTTCTTTGTCACGGCTGGTTTACCTGAAAGTCCGCCGGAATTCTGTTGCCCCTGAAGAGCCGCTCCAGATGCTCCCTGCGGATATACTGAATCAATTCCGGAGGAATCTGGCGTTTTTCCCGCATAAAATGTGCATAAAGAAATCCAGCCATTCTGGCAAGCCCCCCCAGAAGAAAAGGAGGTTCTTTGATGCATCGGCGGAGGGCTTTCAATCCAAAAAACAGCGGGTGCGCGGCCAGAAAATACTCTCCGATGCCCTGCCGGAAGCGAATCTGCAGCAGCCCCGCCCCATGGCCTGTCCCGACCGGTTTGTTATGAACGGCTGCCAAATCCGGAAAAGACCACGTTTTCCAGCCCTTCATCCGGGCCATAAAACATGCACAGGTATCCTCGCCGCCGTACTTGAGCGGGAGAAAGCCGCCGATGGATTCATAACAGGCCCTTCGAAACACCATCAGGGCTTTGGGGGTGGAACGGCGGTCGTTCAGAATCGTTCGAAGCTTTCCCTGAACATTGTCCAGATACACTCCGGAGGCAATTCCGAGCTTTTCATCTCCGGCAAAACGCTCAAAGATTTTCTGATAATAGTCGGACGGCAGCAGAATATCTCCATCCAGAATTGCCAAATAGTCGTAGTTCAAATCCTCACAGGCCTTGACCCCCTCGGCAATCGCAAACACATTGCTGGCATAGTACGTCTGTCCGGGTTTCCGAGAGCGGTAAAGATACCGAATCCAGGGGACTTTTTCGGCATACCTGCCGATTATCTGAGCCGTTGCATCCGTCGAACCGTCATCCACAATGACCCACCGGGCGGGCAATACTTTCTGAGCAAGAACTCCTTCAATGGTTTGGGCCAGGTGCTTTTGCTCATTATAAACCGGTGTAACAATGACAAAGTTCATCTTCCAGCCGCCATTATACCTTCAATGCGGAATTGCGTCATCAGACCTGAACCCTGTCTTTATTTTCGGACCGGCAGGACATGCGGATCATATCCGAAATGCCAGATGACAATCATTTTTTTCAGAAACGAACGAGTCGAAGCCGTCCCGAGGATTTCAAAGCTGGTTTTGCTCAAAGAACGCCGCTCTGATACATTCCTCCACTTGGTCTCGCCGTAAACCCTCCGGAATCCCTGCTTCTTCAGGAGCCAAAGGACAGTTTCCACCAGAATCGGATTGATTCCTTTGCCCCGAAACTGCTCGAATACGTAATTGTCGTACAAATGGACGTCTTTGGGGGCCAGAAGCAGATAATGCGGATTCATGGTGGAGCCGACCTCAGACCAAATCATTCCCGCCGGCTGATTTCCGACATAGGCCAGCCAAAGAGAGGAACGTCTTTCGAACCGCTCCTTCAGCTGCCTGAGAACCGCTTTTCGTCCCAAGTGGGAGCACAGGGTCTCTATTTCCTGCTCGCTCATTTCCTCGCGGCTTTTTCGTTCGACAATCCGCCAGTCACTCGGCAGAGCATGTTTTGGAGAGTCCAGATTCGGCAGGTCCACATAGTACACAACATCGGGCCTGGGCGAGAGAGTCTCCATGATTTTCTGAAACACCCGTTTGAAAATACCGACAGTGCCGTGTTTTTGATAATAACGGACAACACGTTCATACCAAAGATCCAAGTTCATATCCAACCTCGCAGAATTGTTCAGTAACTTTTAAAGATGCATTTCATCCCGGTATAAATCATCTGAAGTTTTTTCCGATAATAATCTTTTTTCTCGGCTTTTCCCAGAAGACGGCTGACAGCATACAGGACAAAACGGACCGGCCATCGGCAGACCTGGCGAAGAAAGAATATCAGGCGAAACAGACAGACCTCCAGCGGGGAATGATGTTTCTTCCAATACTTGACCAGAGACAGGCAGTATTCCCGAAAGAATCGAACCGGCTCCCGATCGGAGCTTCCTCCCCCGTAATGAACGGCCTGTGCCTCCGGCAAAAAGACGATTTTCCAGCCGGCATCGTGAAACCGGCGGCACCAGTCCACCTCCTCGCAGTACATAAAATAATTTTCATCCATCCCGCCGACCTGCTCATAGGCCTCTCGGCGAACCATTAGAAATGCACCAACCAGAACATCGACTTGACAGACCTGATCATGCGGGAAATACCCCATATGCTCCCCGCTGAAAAACGGAACCCTCGGAAACAGCCGGGTCAGTCCGACGGCGGGACAGAACGTATTCCACAGCGACGGAAATTTCCGGCAGGACAATTGCAGAGTTCGGTCTTTCCAGAGCAGCCTGGGGCCGACCATTCCGACTTGCGGATGTCTGTCCAGATAATCCATCAAACGGTTCAGGCAGCCCTCGAGAACCACAACATCTGAATTAATCAGACAAAGATACCGTCCTTGTGCAACCGCCATTCCCTGGTTATTTCCCCGTGCAAAGCCGAGATTTTCCCGATTTTCTATAACCTCAACCTGCGGAAACTCCTGGCGGATGGCCTGAACTGAACCGTCTTCGGAGGCATTATCCACCACGATGACCTGCACGCGGCATTCCCCCGCTGTTTTATAAATCGACCGGATGCAGTCCAGCACCATCTGCCGAGTATTCCAGTTGACAATTACAATAGACAAATCCGTCATGCCAGACTCTTTTTCCATTCATGCACCCTGCTGATTGTTTTCCAAATCCATTCGATTGCCGGATTGGCACAGGCATCAAAACCGCCTATCTGTTTTGCCTCCTCTCCCCCAATCCGCCTCTTGAACTGATACACGGAGGGATTTCGCTTGGGGTCCACCCCGCCCAAATCATAGCGTCTCATCCCGGCCCGCTTGGCCGACAGCAAACTTTTCCACCAGGCCAGATAGGAGGACAGCACTTCATATCCCCGCTCACTTGTGGACTGAAACAATCCCAGACTGGTATCCCCAAAACAGCTGTTCACATCCACCGTAAGAGGGACCCCGTTTTCCGTCACCATAACCATCTTCATTTTCTGATGGTCCAGCAGCATCTCCTGAGTGCGGGCATATTCCCGCAGATCCAGTCCCCGGAACCCCTTCCTTTTCTGCGAGGTCCGATACAATTCCTCTAAAATTCCCCAGATGCTCGGGTCCAGCGATTCGACAACAGACAAACCGGCCTGCTCCGCCTTTTTCAGATTGGCGCGCCAGGTTCGGCAGGGCCTTTTTCGCATTTCTTCTTCCGACAGATCCAGCGGGAAAAGGACCGTATGATACGGAGCAATCCCTGCGGGTTTCCAGCCGGCCTTCAGAAAATCCTCCTTCCAGGAAGAAGGCACTTCGGCTGTATAAAGATTTGGAATAATCCGCGCAACATGAACGACACGGGGAATCAGAAAAGAGCGAAGCTGCTGAAGGGCTTCAATCGGAATCGAGTCCAGAGACTGCGTTTTCCGCATCATCGGTCCCCAGCGGACATAGCCGACTTTCAGCCTCGCCAGCGGAAGCCGAATAATCCGCAGATGAGCCATCAGACAAACCTCTTCCCCATATCGCAGACAAAGCGGCTTGAGGGTTTCTCGCCTGCCGGCGGCTCGGGCATGCAAATAAGCCCAGGACTGATACAGATTATAATCCAGAAAAGCGGATGCCTGCCGCTCCCATTCCGTCTGTGTAAACGATTCCTGCCAGTTCCATTCACTCATCAATTCACCGTTTTCCTAAAATTCTTTTTTTCAGTTTCTGCAGTCCCCAACAGACCTGATAGGCCCCGAGCACCTTCAGGCGAAAGGAAAAGATTCCCTCCGAAGGACTGACGCTGAATCTCCCTACGGCCAGCGGGTTGGTCTGTCCGAAGACGGCCCGCGGCTCGATGGTAAAACCCCATTTGTAGCCAGCCCGCTCCGCTTCCTCCAGCACGGTCCGGTTGTAATCTCCGTGCGGATAACTGACGGCATCAACCGGTACGCCCAGCAGTTCTTCCAAAGCCCGGCGGGACTGTTCCAGTTCATACCGAATCTGCGGCCGGTCCAGACGTGTCAAAAAAGGATGCGACATCGTATGAGAATACAAATCAAATCCTTTCTGCTGAAGCCGCCTCAAATCCTCCGGGCTCATTACCTTTTCTGACTGATCCTCCGTCTGCTCAATCAACCCCCATTTCGGTTGGGAGCCGAGCAGACCAACCGGGACAAAAATCGATGCGGTCAACCCCAGCCGTTCCAGCACCGGGACGGCCTGTTCCTGAACCGACACAAAGGCATCATCAAATGTCAGAGCGACCAGCGGTTTTTTCCCGGCCAAAGGAGCCGACAGAATCTCACAGGCCCGCACAACCTGACAGCGGTCCGCCAAATATTCCATCTGCCGGGCAAAAGAGACCAGATTCTCCGGACGGAGACTGTGGTAATACAGCACAACCCGCTGCGGACCTCTCCGAGCTGCCTTTAAATAAACGGCATAACAGACCGCCGAAACCCCTTCAATCAATCGTTTTATCCGCACCAAATTCCCCTTTGCATGAGGGGCGGTCAGAAACCGGAACAAGTCCTGACGGCACACGATGAATGTCTTCCTGCATCGGCGGAACCATTTTCGACTTGCCGAAGTTATTCATGACCGCCCTCGGAGAAAAAACCGGCGAAAGAGAGCTGATCATACCGAGGAGCAGAAAAAAAATCACATAAATCTGACCAAAGTAGGAAACCGCAATAAAATTCATACAATGGACAAACAGACTGACCCCCAGCGCCCAGAATAAATATAAACGATATCGGTCCGTTTTCACAGACCGCTGCAGACGGCCTGCTTTGACAAAGGCCGCCGTCAAAACCCCGATAAACAAAAGCAGACTCAGCAATCCGCCCCGGACCCCCTCCAGAATATACTGATTTGTTACATCATTGAGCCCATACCCCCAATGAGCCGTTGAAGGCGTTCCCAATAGGGCCCATTCTCCGAAATGCCTGATGGCGGCATCCATCAGATGATATCGATGCCATCCGGTGGACCCGCCGACAATGTTCACCCTCGAAACCAGATGCCAGACGGGCTTTTCCCGAACAAAGTGCAGCACAACCAGAAGGACAACGACTCCCCATCGGATCAGAGACAGATGCCTCCGAAGGGCAAACAAACCGCCTCCCAGTAAAGCGAAGAAAATCCCTGCGACCGGTGTGCTGGAGGAGCAGGCCGCCACAATCAGCAGACAGCAGACGACCCCGACAGCCGCCAGACGCCGATCGGACGGAGATTTCCACCAGTGACAGGCCATCAGCGGAAGCAGAGACACCCAGAAACAGCCGGCCAGAATCGGATGTGAAAAAGCCCCCTGACACCGCAGGCGGCCCTCCCGAACAGCCGTAATCTCCGGAACCCCCCCGAAAAACGCAAACAGGTTCCGACCTGTGGACCATTCAATCATAAAAAAAACAGCCACCAGAACACTGATCCAAATACAGCCGGTGATGGCCGACGAAACATCTTTCCAGTCCCGAATCTGCGTTCGAAAATAAAAATAGCATCCGAGCGATTCAAAAGCAAATCCGAGCCGGTTCATCAAGGCGGACGTCGTGCCGATCTGAAGCGTATAAATTGCAGTCTGACTCAGAAGCCATGCCGTCACGAGCGTATCCAGAAGGTTCCATGTAAACGGCTGGTATTCGTTTCGTATCAGAACCCGCAGAAACCCAAAGAGCACAAGAATGCGAAGCAGCGTAAGGTCTGCCCCGAAAAGCACCAGACGCTGGGCGGTGGAAATAAAACAGGCAATCAGAAGGAACGGCACGACAGACCATCGTCTTGGGACAAAGAGTACACAGACCCCCAGACACAAGACCGCTATCAATCCCAGCGGATGCAGGGTCGTCTGATCGGCGTATTCAAGATTGGCACCGGCCATCTGTTCCACAGATTTCTCCCAGGCCCGGCAGCGGCTGTTCGGAAGTCACTCTTTTTTGTAAGGAAGAATCCGTGCCGGATTTCCGACCAGCACGCTGTACGGCGGACAGCTCCGCGTTACCACAGCATTGGCTCCGATGACGGAATTGCGTCCGATGCGGATTTCGCGGCCTTTGTGAGTGACGACAACCGAGTGATAGCCGAACCAGCAGCCGTCTTCGATGATAATGCTTCCGGGTTCGGTAACGCCCTGGCGGATAATCGGATCTGCTGGGTCTTCAAAGCGATGCGAATGGTCCGCCAGCAGCACCCCCGGACCAAACAGGACATCCCGGCCGATGTGAATCTGCCGCATGGCCGTAAAGAAGCATCGTCTTCCGACAGCGGTTCGGTCCCCAATCTGCAGAAGCGGGCGGCCCTTTACAAAAGGTCCCGCTTCATACGGAATATTCAGCCATACATCCTTGTCAATCTGCACGCCGTCCCCCAGAAAAATATACGGCGCAGCGGCCCGGCGAATCTCACAGGAAGGAGCGATGGAAACGCCCCGCCCCATGTAGTCAAACCGATAAAAAAACCGCAGATACAGTGTATGCAGCCGATTCATTCCCCGCACGGTCGGCACCTCCCGCCACAATGTGTTTTAATCAGAAAAATACCGGTCCATCCTGCCGGCAATTCGATTTTTCCATCGGTAAAACAGGGTAATCAGCCCGCGAAGAGGAAAATGAAGTTCGGGCCTGACCGCCCCGATATAAAGCAGACGGGCCTTCCAGGAATCCAGCGCTCCTTTTTGACGGGCCTGTTCAGCCAGGGATTTATCCCGGTCCCAAAAAGCCGCCCATAAACAGGCGCGCAGCAAGTCTCGGGTAAGCCGCTCAGAATCCTCTTTTTGCCCGTATTTCTCCGCCAGATACAAGTACGTCTCAACGTTGGATTTGACAAACCGGGCTTTTTTCTGAAAATTGCGGGTGTTGGATGCGGACTCCGCCTGAACGGTATAGGTTGCCAGCGACTGCCGGATGTAAAAGACGGAGGACCGCATAGCGATTTCGATAAACAGCGGAATATCCAGCCCGCCGATGTGCCGCTGGTCCTGATAGGGAAACGGATTGCGGACAATCGATTTGACCATATCCAGCCGGGCCATGACCGTACAGGTCAGAATGTGATACGGACCCCAGCCTTCAAATACATTCAGATGAGCCGGCGGCTCCTGACCGATGGTTTGATAAAAATTCCGGATGGTCTTCCCTTTTTCCGCAAAAAACCGGTCATGCTCCGAATACACCAGACCGCAGTCCGGATGCGCTTCCAGATAATCCGCCTGAATCTGCAGCTTGTCCGGACAATGCCAGAAGTCATCCCCCTCGCAGAAAGCGATGTATTTGCCCCGGCAGGCCTCGATCGTACGGACAAAATTTTTCTTGGGGCCTACATTGTGTTCGGAGGTTATCAGACGAATTTTCTCCGGATGCTTCTGCTGATAATCGAGAACAATCTGCCGGGTTCCATCCGTTGAGCAGTCCTCTCCGATAACCAGTTCAAACGGGAAATCGGTCTTCTGCGCGAGCACACCGTCAATTGCACGGCGGATAAAACGCTCCTGATTATAGGTAATCATGTGAACACTGACCAGCGGATTCTGCATACAATCACCCAGACAGATTTAACCCCGCAGAGTCTGCAGGCGGCCGACAAGAATTCGCCGCAGCTCCAGATAAGCCTCCAGCCGTAAAACCTCCGACAATCCCAGATAAACCGCCGTTCCGACCGCAACTTGAAGCAGCAGCTGAACCGCCGGAGAGGAAATCGGCATCAGGCCGATCAGATAAACCGCCGCCGCCGCAATCAGAGCCGGATTCAGATAAGCGGACAGGTCCTGAATCTGTTCCCAAAAGGAATACCGAATGAGACTTTTGTTGAAATATCCGTTCAAATACAATCCCAGCAGGGAAACCACAATCTGCCCCAGAATAATCGCCGGAATCCCCCACCGCCAGGCAATCAGAAGATTCAGAACCACCAACCCCTTTTTCACCAGTTCAAGCCGCAAAAACAAGTCCGACCGCCCCAGGGCCTGAAGGACGTTCAGATTCAGCACGTGAAGGGGAAGCATCATCCCGACCAGGCTGAGCATCTTCAGATAAAGAATGCAGGGCGCCCATTTTTCCGTCAGCAGAACCAGAACAACCTGCCGGGCCGCCGCTCCCAGACTGAGCATCAGCGGAAAATGAATCAGGGCCGTAAACATCAGAGCTTTTTGAAGTCCCCTTTTGACCCGCTCGGGCTCTTTCTGAATGGTCGAAAAGACCGGAAAAGCAATCCGTCCCGCCACACTGCTGAGCGTAATCGAGGGCAGCTGCTGCAGATTGTCTGCACGGGTAAAATATCCCAGTTCCGCCGGCGGAAAAAGCCGGCCGATGACCACGTAGTAAAGATTGTCAAAGACCGCATTCAGAAAACCGGAACAGAGCAGCTTCCAGGCGTAGTGGAATAAATCCTTCAGAGAGCGCAGGCTGAACAGCCGGGAAGGCCGCCATGTACTGAAAACCCACAGAAAAACCGTTCGAAACAAGGCGGCACAGACCTGCTGGACCGCCAGACTCCAGACGCCGAAATTCAGAACCGCCAGGGTAATGCCGATTCCTCCGGACAGAATCACCGCCAGCAGCGAGACTTTCGTCTGCGTCTTGAAATCGATTGCTTTGACCAGCAGCGTACTCTGAATCAGACCGAAGGCATTGATAATCAGAATCAGCGACAAAAAGCGAAGCAGCGGCTTCAGAATCGGCTGCTGATAAAAAACCGCCACAGAAGGCGCCAAAAGACATAACAAACCGGCACACAGAAATCCGACCAGAATATTGAAGTAAAAAATGGAATTAATGTCGGTGTCGGTAATCTGCTGCCGCTGGATCAGGGCCGCTCCGAATCCGCTGTCCAGAAAAATCTGGGCCAGCGCCAGAAAAAACAGGAGCATCCCAATCAGGCCGAACTCTTCCGGCAGCAGAAGGCGGGCCAAAATCACCCCCACAACAAACTGCACGCCCCGCTGCCCGGTGATTTCCAGAAGACTCCACAGAGCCGCCCGATGGGTTTTGGACCGCAGCTCCGAGCTCATAGCGCTCCGCCCAGCGATTCCAGAAATTTTTTCTCCAGCTCCAGAACCCGCTGACTTCGGGGGCCTGTGACCCGTGCCGGATGGCCGCCGTAGGTTTTCCACGGCTGCGTGCTGCGAATCACCAGACTCAGGGCGCCAACCGCACTTCCTTCCGCCAGAGTCACTCCGGGGAGAATCACCGAACCGCAGCCGACCACCGTATGCTTCTGCAGAAGCACCTTGCCTGACCGGACATTTCGGAATTCATCGGGAATCATCGGCCCAATCATTCCGCGACCGCTGAAGTCATCGGAAACGGCAAAAATATTCACCCGGTGGGACAGACCGGAAAAATCCTCCAGTTCAATGCCGGCCGTGCCCGCAATCAGGGTTGTTCCGGCTCCAATGTGTATATAATTGCCGATTTTAATTTGTCCGCTTAAAATGCAGAAATCATCGATTCGCACATGACTGCCTATGCACATCAGCTCCGGACGGTAGAAATGCGCGTAGCGGCTGATGAATACATTTCGCCCGAGCTGCTGAAATCCGATGTCTTTTAATTCATCCGCCGTATAAAAACTGTTTTTCATGGGAATCCTCTGAAAAGCAACGGTTCTCTTCGGGGCAAAACCGTTTCTTACACCGAACTCTTGCGCTGTCCGGGAACCTGACGAATCAGCTCGCAAATCTTTTCCACATCCGACAAAGACAGCCCGCTGTAGATGGGCAGCGTCAGAATCCGTTCCGCCACACCGCGGGCCACGGTCAGCGGGTCACTTACGGAAACGGAACGATAGCAGGCAAAATCATTCAGCAAAGGATAAAAATAGCGGCGTGTGTACACATTGTATTGTTTGAGTGTCTGATACAAATCGTCCCGGCTGATGCCGTACTCCTCGGCATTGATTTCAATCGGCATATACGCATAGTTGTAAACCACTTCGTTCGGCAAAGGCGTCGGCAGTTTGATGCCGGGAACGTCCTTCAGGCAGTCGCAATAATGCCGATAAATCTGCCGGCGGGATGACACAATCTCCGGCATATGCCGCAGCACGATTTCGCCCATCAGGGCCTGAAATTCATTCATCTTGGCGTTGGTTCCGGGCATTACGACTTCGACTTCATTCTTGAAACCGAAATTTTTCAGATAATCGAACTTCTGCTTCAGACCAGGGTCCCGGAAAGTCAGCAGCCCGCCTTCAATGGAATGATACGGTTTCGTGGCGTGAAAGCTGAACATCGTCAGGTCCCCAAAGTGGGCAATCGAACGGCCGTTCACTTCGACCCCGAAGGCATGAGCCGCATCGTAAATCAGTGTCAGATTATGCCGGCGTGCAATATCCGCCAGGGCAATCACCTTACACGGATGGCCGTAAACGTGAACTGCCAGGATGGCCGTCGTCCAGGGGGTAATCGCCGCTTCCACCTTTTTGGGGTCGAGGGTGTAAAAGTCCGGCTCAATATCCACAAAAACCGGACGGATTTTATTCCAGTATAAAGCATGGGTGGTCGCCACAAAGGTAAACGGGGTCGTGATGACCTCCCCGCTGATCCCCATCCCCTGCAGGCCGATTTGCAGGGCCAGCGTTCCATTATTAAAAAGACACACATTCTCGGTATCAAAATATTCGATAAGTCTTCTCGTATATCGTTCGAGTACCGGCCCGTTGTTAGTCAGCCACTGATTGTCCCAGATTTCGCGCAGCCCGGCGGTGAATTCCGTCAGGTCAGGCAGGAACGGACGGGTTACATAAATCGGTTTTTCAAAGGGTTTAATCGTCAAGGGTTCCCTCCTTAGACATCGGGCGTCTGAATAGTTTAAAAAAGGACACGCCGGACAAATTATCTGAAAAGATGTGCTCTGACAACCGATTTTCCTGACACAGCAGAATGATGATAGACTCCGTCCCCGTCGGCTGCCGAAACCGTTTTCATCGCTCGCCCAATTCTTTATTTGAAGGGCGAGTTTATCGCCTTTTGAGCATTGTTCCCTAAATTTTTTGCATACCGAGATTTTTATTGTACAATCCCGGTCTAACGTTTCAATCAATCTACTTTATCGGCGATTTTAATCCGGCAGATTCACCTTGTCTGGGCTGCAAACTGCAAAACATTTAAACCGGACGAATAGATACCAAAAACAGAGATTTCACTTCCTTCTATAGTACTGAAAATAACCTCAAAAAGTCGGAATCTTTGGGGAAAACAGCAAACCTCTTTAATTTTCCATAAAAAATTTCAAGTCCGATAAATTCATTTGACGATAGGGAAAAATACTGATATAGTTCGGCAATCATATAATCGTTCAGCATTATATATATGTTTTTTTATCATAAGAAATGGGTAAGCCCTCCCGAATAGAAAGGGCGAATTTCCAATACCGGAAGGTTATTTTCAAAATCGCAATCATAGCGCCCTTCCGTTTCAATTATCGTTAGCGTGAATTCATTTCTACAGCCCTGCTTTTATCGGACAAGCAGCAGGGACGTTTTCTATCGTGGCCGGGTTTTCCAATATTTGTTAAGGTTTACTTGAGACAACAGTGAATTCGGCCGGAACGGGAAACGCTTCCGGGTCAAATTGCCAATCTTGGGGTTGTTTTAAGCTGAAACCGCCAACCTGTCCGAAAATGAAGAAGATATGAAAACGCTAATCACTCGAAACCGGCATCTGTTCATTTTTGTGCTTCCGATGCTCCTGACCCTCAACAGCCAGGCAGCCGTCGGAACCAACTGGATTGAACAATGGGGAATCACCTGGACCTTCGATAAGCCGATTTCCACAAATGGGGCTCCGGGAACTTACCGGTATGGAACATATGCCAACGGAGACTACTGGATTGTCGGCCCCGTAACTATCATCAGCATTACCCCTCTTTCCCAGGAAATCAACGGCCGAACCAAAAACGGCTCCATGATTAATCCTGTCCCCGGCCCCAATCAGGGGTATGACAGCGCCATGGCGGATTGGGCGGAAAAAAGTTACAGTGCTGCCCTGAATGTCGGTCTGAATGTCGGGGCGGGTGCCACCCTGACGGTCCAGCCGAATTCCTCGCTGGTCTCTACTATCAGCCATGATGCCGTCAGAGTGCCTCAAATCCGCACGGCCGCTGTTTTGACGGTCGTGCAGACCCCTCCTCCTGCCGGTGCCTTTCGCCCGCCTTATTGCGGAACCAACAAAACCAGTCTTTATACCGTCAGCAATCTGGATTACAGCAAGCTGGCCAGACTGACACCGGTTCCCGGTGCTCCCACTCTTGCCACAGCGGAAACCTGGTTCCAGAAGGTCTGGCTCGACCATAAAGGAACCTGGACGGGACGCTATCTGCATCCGTCCGACAATATGCCTGATTACGGACGGGATTTGGCTCATCAAACGACGGCGGCTGCTCTGATTCTGAATTTGAATTATACCAATGCCCAAAAAGAAACGCTTCTGATCCGGTATGTCCAGCTGGGAATCGACCTGTACGGCATTCTCAAAGCCGGCGGCTCGAAACTCTGGATCAACGACGGCGGACATATGAGCGGGCGCAAACTTCCCATTCTGTTTGCCGGAACCGTCCTGAACAATGACACGGAAATGAAAGCCATCGGAGCCAAAAGCGGACAATACCTCTATACAGCGCCCTACGGCCCTGGGAATCCCCCTGCGGATTACATCCATTTCGGCGAAGATGACCAGGTGTTCTATGTGTCGCAGGCCGATGTGAACGCCACCAACAGTCCCTCCTGGTCGCCTGATTCACGGGATGCAGAAAGGATTCCTTATTCCGCCGCCGATATCGGACTGCCCGAATGGGGCATCGTTCACGCAACCAATCCATACAAAAGCAATAAATACTGGCTGACGGCCTATCGGGAGACCGGCTGCACCTTCGTTGGTGCCGCTCTGGTCTGTCGAATCATGAATATCAAAGATGCCTGGAATCACCCTGCCTTCTTTGACTATACCGACCGTTATATGGATGTAATCAAAACCGGCGGGCCTTACGCCTATTTACAAACGGAAAGCGGTGCCGGTCCGAATGCCGTCGGTACGTTTGTTGTGAATATGTGGAATGCTTATCGAGCTGACTACGGTCCAATTTGGCCGGCAACAGGGCAGCCCGCCGCCTATACCCTGACAATCAGCGCAGCTAACGGCACGGTTTCTGTTTCTCCCAACAAAGCATCTTACACAAGCGGGGAGACGGTCACCCTGACAGCGGTACCTGCCTCCGGATATCTTTTCTCCGGATGGTCAGGAGATGCTTCCGGTTCCGCCAATCCGCTTGTTCTGACGATGAACGGGAACAAAACCGTCCAGGCCGCTTTCACTCCTTCAGCCATTTCTCTGGCTGCTCACTGGAAACTGGCGGAAACAGACGGAACCACAGCATTTGATTCCATCGGCAGTTACCACGGAACGCTGCGAAACGGACCTGTTTGGACGGACACAGAAGGATTATCCTTCAACAACAATAATGAGTATGTGGAAATTCCCGATTCTCCCGTCTTCTCTATGAACAGTCCGATGACGCTGTCGGCCTGGGTAAAGCTGCGGGGATACGACAACGACTGGCCGAAAGTTCTCATCAAACCCCATACGGCTTACGCAGACCCCTGGGAACTGTATGCCATCGATCTGGGGGAAAACGGAAATATGGTGCGGTTCCTGGTCAGTGACGGAACGGCAGGCGGACGATTTGCCATAGCCGCCGACGGCAGCACAACCCTGAATCTGAATGAGTGGTATCACAT
Source organism: Anaerohalosphaeraceae bacterium (assembly GCA_037479115.1). Taxonomy (NCBI): domain Bacteria; kingdom Pseudomonadati; phylum Planctomycetota; class Phycisphaerae; order Sedimentisphaerales; family Anaerohalosphaeraceae; species Anaerohalosphaeraceae bacterium. The sequence goes on from JBBFLK010000013.1 coordinate 28,253, forward strand.
CGTCGGCACATACAACGGCTCTCAAATTGCTCTGTACCTGAACGGCAGACTCCTTGCCTCTGCGGCCGTCAACTTCCCCATCGGGACCAATTCGATGCCGCTGTGCCTGGGCGGGCGGATGGGCACGAATACCCTCAACGGCTGGTTAAGCGAAGTGCGAGTGTATTCCGGCGCCTTATCCGCCGAACAGATTCAAGAGCTGTATGCCGAGGGCCGTCCCAGGAGCGCCCCGGCCGTGATGACAGGACTTTGGCTCCTGGATGACTACGGTACGGAGAGCACCGCGGATGTCATCGGCAAGCGGCAAGCCGTCCTTGTCGGCAGGCCGAAATGGGGACGTTCCTGGGCGGAAGAGGATTATCTGCTCTTTGAGAACCGCAACCAGGCCCTGCAGATTCCTTCGGAGACCTTTACTCCTCAGGCGGGTACCATCTCGCTTTGGCTGGCTCCTTCCTCAGAAAGCGGGGCTCAGTATCTGCTCGGACACACCTTCAACAGCGGCAACCGGATTGCCTTGCTGACCATCAACGGCAAATTAGCCGTTAGTTTAGGCGATACCCCCCTTCTTCGGCAGAATATCGCCACACTCGAGAACAGCCGTATGGCCCATGTGGTTCTGACATGGAATGAGGGGCAATACGCCGTCTATCTGAATGGTCAGCAGAGAGCCGAGGGCACTTATAGCGGTCTTTCACAGCTGCGTTCCACCTTTGATGTCGGCAATTACGGAGACCCGGCTCTGCGAATCGTCGGCTTCCTGGGATTGATTGATGAAGTCCGCACGTACAATACCGCTCTGACAGAAAACGAGGTGCGCCGTCTTTATCAAACGTACCTTGTCAAGGAAAACCGCCGGCTGGCCTTTCAGGTCCAGGCCGCCGATGAAAATGGAAACAAGGTTCCCTATCGGGCTTCCAATCTCCCGAGCGGTGCTGTCTTTGACCCGAAAACACAGACATTTACCTGGAGGCCCTGGTACCGGCAGGCCGGTGAATACAACATCGAGTTCAATGCCGACGGCCTGCCCTCTGAAACGGTAACAGTCACCGTTCAGGAAGTCCAACTGCAGAACTGGTATCAGACCCTGCTGGAAAGCGCTGGTCTGCTGTAAAGAAATTTTCTAAACCGCCAAAACGTCTCAGCTGGAGTTGAGTGAATGAGAGTGATGAGTCTTTTGCTCCTCAGTTCGAATCTTATCGGACTGTCGGCAGCCTATGTCTGTCTTCCTTTTGACGGCTGTACCTGGGGGTTTTCCCCGAACGCTTTATCCATCGAACCCGGCTTCGTCCTCACTGACGCGGTGCTGACACTGACCAATGTTCGTCCTGTCAACAACTGTCTGAATCCTCTTTTGTCGGTTCGCCTTCTGGAAAACCCGGCTCAGGGATTCCTTGTTCAGACCGACCAGTCGCAGCCGAGTCAAACCTGCCTGCCGAATGCTCCCGCTCTCACGGCCGCGTGGCGGATGAACGAATACACAGGGACACAGGCGAACAATTCCTTTGCAGGCGGCAGTCCGGCGATATTTATCAACAATCCAGTGTGGGTCGAAGGTGAGGGGGTCTCTTTTTCGGGCAGTCAATATCTTCAAATCGATGACTCGGTGAATCTGTGCAGCCGAATGAATCTGGCAGTATCCCTCTGGTTTAAAATCCGCTCGCCTCGTCCCTACGGCAAACTGTTTATCAAGCCGTATGAAACCCGCTCTGACCCCTGGGAGCTGGCGGCCCTTGATTTGGGAGCAGACGGTCTGACACCTCGCTTTCTGCTCTCTGACGGCATCCCCGGCGGCCAGGATGCGGTCGCTTCTGCTGAAACGCATAAAATTCTCCTCAATCAATGGTATCATCTGCTGGGCACATTTGACGGAAGCCGGATTCAACTATGGCTGAACGGCAGCTGCATTGCTCAAAGCCCGGCCGATTTGACCATCGGCACCAATTCGATGCCCATCTGCATCGGCGGCCGACTGGGGCTGGATACGATTGACGGCATCATTCGAGATGTACGAATCTACAGCGGTCTGCCGACCAATCAGCCCCTGATATGGCTGTCCCCCTCCGATTTCTTCTCACCCCACGGGACTCTTCTGAAAACCTTCGATGCATCCGATATAAAGACAAACCGTCAGACATTGTCCTTTTCCCTTCAGCAAATTGATTCGCCGGATTCCTGGGTGTACACAATCTACCCGAGGCCTTTTGCTCTGGGGGCACCTTTGCGGACAATTCCAGTGCCCTTTTCTTCCGCCATGCTCGAATTGCTTGACACCGCCGGCAGAACCGAAAACTGGGGCATCGGAATCGATGCAGATGGTTTTTATTTCGACACGCTCACGCTGGTTCTGACAATCGAGCCCCTTGACGGCTCCCAGGCTCCGACATACCAGACATTTACCTATCGAAACATCCGGGCCCCGCTCATTCTTGCTCCTACTCTGATAACGGCTGAACCCCGCCAGCCGATTCTTTTCACCCTGACGGTGTTAGAACTGGACGGAAATCCCTATACGGTTTCCGTTCAGAATTTGCCCGCGGGTGCTGTCTTCGACAACGGCACATTCCGATGGACGCCCGCAGACAACCAGCTCGGCGACTGGGCCGTGGTTTTTACGGCAACCGATGGAGTAATGAGCAGCCAGCGTGCAGTGGTCATCAAAATTAAAGAACCGACACCGATTTTTACGCCGCTTGAAAATCAGACTGTCTATGAACTTCAGACCTTGACGCTTCCCGTCCAGGCTGTCAATCTGGCAGGACAGCCGGTCCCGATTACAGCCAATAACCTTCCAGTCGGTGCTGTATTTGATGGGAACGTGCTGGAATGGAAGCCGGCTTATGGGCAGGCAGGGACCTACACTGTTTCCTTTACGGCCTCCAATGAAATCCGACAGGAAACCATAACGGTTACCCTGACCGTCCTGCCCTATAAGCCTCCGGCGAAACCTAAAACCATTTTAATTCTTTGAGGAAGTCTGGGCCGACGGCATATAGGTCTCAATGAGTGGTGCCGCAAGAGCCGCAAACGACAAAGCGGATGTTGTGGAGGTAGAGACAACCTGAATCTGGGCAACATATCGGATTTGCTCCCGGGAAAAAGACGGGAAACGCCAGCGAAGCCCCGAAAAAACGCGATGATCATTTGTGGCCTGCCCATTGATTAAATAATAATTCAGGACAATTAACCGCGTCAAATCCGGCAGCGGCTTGCGAAACGTGTGGAGCAAAACCGGAATGACTTCTCCCTCCGCGGTCTGAATCTGCCTTTCTTCTATCTGTTCGAGATTCCAGCCGGCTCCGACATAACAGCGGTCCGGCCGATGCCCGAGCATCAAACGAGGCTGGCTTGTATAAGCAATATAAAAGTTTACAAAAGATTCCGTGCCTGGAATTCGATATACCCGATGGACATAATCGTCATTTCCGGCAACCTCCAACACTGTCTCGCTGAGCGGCTCGTCCTCCCCTTCCCACTTCTCAATTCGATAGGGAAATGTCGAAAGAGGAGCTGACGGCAGAAGCGGATCTTGTGCCAACGCATTCAAACGAATTGCCGCCTGTCGGTAGCCCAGCCCAGTAACCGCCAATAGCAGACACGCCGCCGACATCCAGCCCAAAAAATTCAGTTGCAGCTTCATACCGAATTGTTCGGTCATTTCATTTAAAAACTTTTCCTCTGGAGTTTTCTATCGGATAAACAGATAATAAGAATTGTAATGGAAATTCTACCAAAGATATATACTATTAATAAATTATTATTGATATTACAGAGGGCTATCTACAATCTGGATTAACAATGGCCACAACAAACAATTATCAAATACGACAATTTATCACCAATACTTTTCTTTTTGGAGACGACTCAAAACTCCAGAATGATACTTCTTTGACGGCCAATGGAATTATTGATTCCACCGGTATTCTGGAACTCATCAGCTTTCTGGAACAAACCTATCAGATCAAAGTCCACGACGAAGAACTCATCCCGGAAAATCTCGATACCCTGAACAATATTTCGCAGTTTTTAGAACGAAAGCTCTCATGTGCGGAATAACCGGCATTTGCGGTCTTGGCCGGCCGCTCTATCCATCTTCAGATGTTCTGCTGTCTATGATGGCGGCCATTGAGCATCGCGGCCCTGATGAGGCAGGGATGTATCTGGATGACTGGGCTGGATTGGGGCATTGCCGATTGAGCATCATCGACCTGTCCAGAGGAAGCCAGCCGATTCACAATGAAAACAAAACGCTCTGGATTCTCTTTAACGGAGAAATCTTCAACTACCCGGAACTTCGAAACGACCTGCTTGCCCGCGGTCATCGTTTTTATACGGAAACTGATACAGAAGTTCTGCTTCATCTGTACGAAGAGAAAGGGGCCTCATGTCTGGATGAATTGAACGGCCAGTTTGCTATGGCCGTCTGGGACAGCCGAAACAAAGAACTGTTCCTGGCCCGCGACCGAATCGGTATCCAGCCGCTTCATTATTATCAGGATGAAAACAGACTGCTCTTTGCCTCCGAAATCAAGTCGCTTTTTCAAGCACCGGACATGCCCAGACGTCTGGAGCCCAGAGTGCTGGACCAAATCTTTACCTTCTGGGCACCACTGCCCGGTCAAACCGTGTTTCAAAATGTCTTCGAACTTCCGCCCGGACATTATCTTTTTCTTCGAAACGGACAGGTAACCATACGCAGGTGGTGGGACGTACCGTTCGGGAAAACCGAACGAACAGATTTGCCCTTTCAGGAGCAGGTTGAAAAAGTGGATGCCATCCTGACCGATGCCGTTCGAATTCGTCTGCGGGCGGATGTTCCGGTCGGTTCTTATCTGAGCGGCGGGCTGGACTCCTCCGGCGTCACCGCCAAAATCGCCGGCAATTTCAATAACGCTCTGCGCACCTTTGGGATTCGATTTGAACACCCGGATTTTGACGAAGGCCCCTATCAGGACCTGATGGTTCGTCATCTGGGAGTCAACCATACTGAGACTTATGCCTCGAATAAAGATATTGGTCAGCATCTGTCGCGGATGATTTGGTATGCGGAGAAACCGCTGCTGAGAACAGCACCGGTCCCTCTGCTGCTTTTGTCTGAACAGGTTCGAACGAGCGGATTCAAGGTCGTTTTGACCGGTGAAGGAGCGGACGAGTTCTGGGGCGGCTACAACATCTACAAAGAAGCCAAACTCAGGCGCTTCTGGGCGCGTCAGCCGCAGTCCGCCCGTCGTCCCGCCTGCTTTCGCTACGTTTATCCCTATCTGTTCAAAGATGCCCGGCTTCCCCATACGATTCCTGCATTTTTTGGGAAACACTTTACCGAAACGGACAATCCTTTCTATTCCCACGAAATCCGCTGGCTGAATACCGCACGAATCAAAACCTTTTTCAGCCATCAGCTTCAGGACCAGCTCGCCTCCTACAGCTGTCTGGAGGAACTGCGGGCTTCTCTGCCGGAGAATTTCAGCCGCTGGGACCTCTTAAGCCGAGCCCAATATCTGGAAATCACTCTTTTTTTAAGCAATTATCTGCTGTCCTCTCAAGGGGACCGCCCGGCTATGGGAAATGCGCTGGAAATCAGGACCCCATTCCTTGACCATCGGATGATGGAAGAGTCCTGCCGTATTCCGCCTCGCTGGAAAATCTTCGGCCTTCGGGAAAAATTTCTTCTCAAAAAACTCTTCCAAACGAGTCTTCCAGAACCAATTGTATCTCGGTCCAAACACCCGTACCGGGCCCCTATTCGGGAAATTCTCTTTCAGGAAAATCCGTATCATGATGAGCTGCTGTCGGAAAAGACTCTTCGAGAATTCGGGCTTTTTGACCCTGAAAAAACTCAAAAGCTGCTCTCGGCTGTTCGTTTGGCTCAATATCCCAATGAAACCAACAATATGGCCCTGGTTGGGATTCTTTCTACTCAGATTCTATATGAACAATTTATCAAAAACTTTCCGTTCTATCCTCCCAAAAGACCAAAACGTCTAACCGTCTTTGATTATCGAACGGCTCCCTCAGCCCCAGTGTCCAAAACCAGCCATTGTTGTCCTGACAGGGTTCAAAAATGACCGCTAACAATTTCAAAGGCTTCCAGCTTGAACCGGTATTGCTGCATGAGTGGCTTCGAAGAACGGCCGTACAATATCCCGACAAGACCGCAATTGTGGACAGCGAGGGCCGCCATTCCTATCTGCAGCTTGAGCAGGAAAGCGACCGGCTGGCCCTGCATCTGCTTTCTCTGGGGCTGCCTTTTCAGGGCCGTGTCGCTATATTTTTAGACAATTGTTATGAGGCTGTTTTATCGATTTATGCGGTCCTGAAGGCAGGAGGGGTCTTTGTCCTTCTGAATCCGGCGCTAAAAGCGGCCAAACTCGCATATATCCTCGACAACTGCGATGCGGATTTTCTTATTTCTTCGACCTCACTTGCCCCTACGGTTCAGGACGCCCTCGGCCATGTTCAGCGGTCAATCGGCTGCATCTGGAAAAACGGCTCTGATATGCCCGGTTCCGGTGTGAAACCGTCCTGGAGCCTGGAAGTCCTTCTTGCCCAATCCCCCTCCTCCGACGTCCGTTTCCCTCGTCTGATTGAGCAGGACCTGGCCGCTCTGATTTACACCTCCGGCTCCACCGGCCAGCCCAAAGGGGTGATTTGCTCTCATCACAACATGGTCTCCGCCGCCAAGAGCATCATCCAGTATCTCGAAAATACACCCGATGACATCATTTTGAATGTGCTGCCGCTGTCGTTCGATTACGGGCTCTATCAGGTTCTGATGAGCATGATGTTCGGGGGCACGGTCGTTCTTGAAAAATCCTTTGTGTATTTCCATCAAATCCTTCAAAAAATCAAAGAGGAAAAAATCACAGGTTTTCCGCTGGTTCCCACGATTCTGGCTTTGATTCTGAACCGTCAGGACTTGTCTCATTACGACTTTTCCTCGATTCGCTACGTGAGCAACACCGGAGCGGCCCTGCCTGTCGAACATATCCGACAGTTTCGGGCGATGTTTCCGCAGATTCGATTCTATTCGATGTTCGGCCTGACCGAATGCAAACGGGTCGGCTATCTGCCGCCGGACCAGATTGACATCCGGCCTCAATCGGTCGGCAAGGCAATGCCCAACTGCCAGACGCGGATTGTCGATGAGCAGGGAAACGATGTCCCGTCCGGCCAGGTCGGTGAACTGATTGTCCGCGGCCCGAACGTAATGCAGGGATACTGGAAAGACCCCGAACTGACAGCTCGTGTCTATCGAACCGACCCTAAAACCGGACAGCGATGGCTTTACAGCGGAGACCTGTTCCGCTCAGACGAGGAGGGGTATCTCTACTTCCTCGGACGCAAGGATGATATGATTAAAACACGCGGAGAACGGGTCAGCCCCAAAGAGATTGAAAATGTCCTTTGCCAAATGCCGGGGATCGCCGAGGCCGCCGTCATCGGTTTGCCTGAGCCGGTTCTCGGTCAGGTTCCGGCGGCTTTTGTCGTCCTTCGCCCCGGTGTTTCGCTTGCCCCTTCGGAGATTCTGCAGTTTGCCGCCAACCATATGGAATCTTTTATGGTACCCAAACAGGTAACGATTCTGCCTTCACTGCCCAAAACTCCCAACGGCAAAGTGGACAAAAAATTTCTCAAAGCGATGCAGGAGCAGTCGGAATGAACGGTTTTGCTCAGGACCTTTTTCAGGTTCCCTGTGAACAGCTCGTGCAGACCATCACCCGGACGCTTCAGGCTTTTCTCCGGGAGCAGCTGAAGCGGACCGGCTATGTCGTAGCGCTGTCCGGAGGAATTGACAGTTCCGTTGCGGCCGCCCTTTGTGTCCGTGCGGTTGGAAAAGACCGGGTCTTCGGTCTGCTGATGCCGGAACGGGATTCCTCCGCAGACACGGTTCGCCTGAGCCGTTTGATTGCCGAGCATCTGAAAATTGATTATGCTGAGGAAAACATTACCCCTGTCCTGGAGGCCCTCGGCTGCTATGAACGCCGAAATCGGGCTGTTCGAGAAGTCATCCCGGAGTTCGGCGAAGACTGGAAATGCAAACTGCTGCTTCCATCGATTTTGAATCACAAGGCCGGGTTTCGCATTTTTTCCGTTCAGGTGCAGTCCCCGAAGGGGGAATGTCGGCAGGCCCGCCTGACCCCCGCCGCCTACCGCGGGATTGTGGCGGCGACCAATTTCAAACAGCGGGTCCGCAAAATGCTCGAGTATTATCACGCCGACCGACTGCATTACGCGGTGGCGGGCACCCCCAACCGTCTCGAATACGACCAGGGTTTTTTTGTCAAAGGCGGCGACGGGCTGGCGGATGTCAAGCCCATCGCTCATCTGTATAAAACACAGGTCTATGCCCTGGGCCGATATCTGGGAATTCCGGAAGAAATCTGCAGCCGCCCCCCCACGACGGATACCTATTCAATGCCTCAGAGTCAGGAAGAGTTTTATTTTTCGCTTCCGTATGATAAAATGGACCTATGCCTGTATGCATACAATCGTCGTATTGCACCGGAAGAAGCCGCACCTACTATCGGTCTGACGGCTGAACAGGTTCAGCGTGTTTATGAAGATATTGAACAAAAAAGAAAAACAACCCGTTATCTTCATCTGCCGCCCCTTTTGGTGGAATCGGTTTTTGAAGAATTGAAGTAATTTCAGAACGCTATGATTGTCGGCACAATGACCATTCCCATTCATCTGCACGGGCTTGGGTCCCTGAAGGACAAACGCCGGATTGTCAAGAGCATCATTGAGCGGCTTCGCAGCCGATTTAACGCCTCCGTTTCGGAAGTAGCGGCCCAAGACAGCAAACGAATCGCTCTGATTGGGATTGCCGTGGTTTCCAACGAGAGCCGCTTTGTCGAAGAGCAAATCGACCAAATCGCCGCTTTTATCCGGGAGGACGGCCGGTTTTTCCACGGCCCCATCCAGCGGGAAATCTTTTCCTCCCGCTACGACATCCCCCTTGTGTAAAAACAACTCAATCCTTGCATTTTTGCCCAAAGGACGATATGCTTCAATCTTTCGCCTGGAAATACCGGAGAAAAAAATATGCAGAATCGGCAATCCGCCCCGGAGTGGGGCGTTATTTTTGATTTAGACGGGACTATCACGCCAAACACCGCCTATCACCGGCAGGCGTGGTTCGAACTGTGCAAACGGTACAACATCCCGATGGACATGGAGCTGTATCACCAGAAAGTCCACGCCCGCAGCAACGATAAAATCGTTCCCAACCTCTTCGGACCGCAGGTGAGTGAGGCCTTTATCCGCAAAATTGAACACGAAAAGGAATCGCTTTATCGACAAATCTACAAACCTGTGATGAAACCGACATCTGGCTTGATGAAACTGCTGGAGCACCTTCGGTCCGCCGGCATTCCGTGCGGAACCGCCTCCAACTCGCCGAAAGATAACGTGGATTTTGTCCTCGACGGGCTGAATATCAGACCCTTTTTCCGGGCCGTTTTCTACCGGGACCACGTTCAGCACGGCAAACCTGACCCGGAAATCCTTTATAAAACGGCCGATGGACTGGGCCTGCCGCCGAAGCGGTGCATTCTTTTTGAAGATTCCTCGTCGGGCTTCAAGGCCGCCCGTGCGGCGGGCATGCCCTATATCGTCATCACGTCCGGCGGCGATCCGAATGAACTCCGGGAGGCCTTCGATGCTCAGGCCGTTTTCGAAGATTTCACAGGGATTACCGTAGAAACACTCAGACAAATAATTCAGAGATATTCGGCAGAGGCCCGCTCCGCCTGACGTTCAGAGCAGCTCCGCCAGTTTTTTTAAGGGAATTCGTGAATGGACGGTCAACGATTCGTCCCCGGCCTCTTGAAGAAAACGAAGGTGAATTTGACTGAGCCGTTCATTGAGCCGGTCTATCGGCAGAGTATTGTCCGGACCGAATGTAAGGCCTTTCTGTTCCCAATTTTGAAAGTTCTTCGGACAAAACGATACGGCGATTTCGGGTGTTTCCGCCGTTTCAATTTCGAAGGCAATCGGCAGTCCGTGCGTACGGCAAATCAGCGGACGAAACGGATAAATCTGACACAGCCCGTCTTTTAGAAAACCGCAAGACGCCGATTCGTTAAAAACCAGATGGGAATAATCGGCGGCACGCAGGTCTTCCAAAACGGTATAAAACTCCACCGGCCAGACTGACAGATTCTGACAGCAGTCTGTACACCCCGCCCGGCAAACAATCTCCCGGCCGTGAACCTCCGCCAGACGGGCTGCAATCGCATCCGCATCTTCTCGAAGACGCCGGTATTCTTCTGCGGCAGGTATTGTATCTTTCGGCATCAGCCCCCTACAGATTTTTGACGATGAATTCTTCGGCTTTTTGGAGGGCTTCCTGAATTTTCGACGGGTCTTTTCCGCCGGCCTGAGCCATCTGGGGTCTTCCGCCGCCGCCTCCGCCGACAATCGGAGCAATCTCTTTGACAATATCGCCCGCCTTCAGCCCTTTCTGAATCAAATCATCGGTCACCCCCGCCAGAAGCAGCACTTTGCTGTCTTCCTCCCTGACCGCCAGAACGACCGCCGCCGAACCAGCCTTTTTCTTGATGCTGTCAATGGCGGTCCGCAGCTGCTCGGCCGGTGCGGATGCAACCTCTCCCACCACGACGGCTGTCTTTCCAATGCGCCGGGCCTTTTCGAGCAAAGCCCCGGCCTCCGTCAGCGGGTCATTTCCGCCTCGAACCGCCCCGCTTTTCAGCTGTTTCTGCAGATTCTTGTTGTCCTCCAGCACCTTCTTGACCCGTGCGGAAATCTGTTCAGCAGGCGTCTTCAGTGTCTCCACCAGTTCATCCACAATTTGGCTCCGCCGCCGCAAATGCTCCATCAGCGCACGGCCCGTCAGGCCTGTAATTCTTCGCACCCCCGCGGAAATGCTTTCCTCTTTAAGGACCGCAAAGCCGCCGATGAGCCCTGTTCGCTCCACATGGGTGCCGCCGCAAAATTCCTTGCTGAACGCCTCGGAGAGCGTCTCGTTCGAACAAGCCCCAATCGCAATAACCCGTACCTGCTGTCCGTATTTCTCCCCAAACAGAGCCATCGCTCCTAATTGTTTGGCTTCCTCAATCGGAAGAACTGCCGTATAAACCGGATGGTCCTCCTCGATTTTCTGCTGAACGAGGTCCTCAATCTTTCGGATTTCTTCCTTCGTCAGGGCCTTCGGCCAGGTAAAATCGAACCGGAAATAGTCCGGGCAAACGAGGGAGCCCTGCTGATGCACGGAATCGCCGAGGACCTGCCGCAGGGCCCATTGCAGCAGGTGTGTAGCCGTATGATTCTTTCTGGACTGTCTGCGTCCGGCATCAACAACCGCCTTGACAGTCTGGCCGACCCGTAAAGTACCGGAGGAAACCTTCCCGCGATGAAGGACGCATTCGGACGCCTTTTCCGTCGTCTCCACCGCAAAGACTCCATCCGGCGATTCGAGCCGCCCGCAATCCCCGACCTGACCGCCGGACTCGGCATAAAAGCAGGTTCGGTCCAGAATCACGGCAATGTCTTCCTTTCCGGCGGGAATTGTCCCCTCCCGATGGTATCCTTCTGCATCAATCCAGCCGACAATCTGCGCCGTACACTGCTCGGTCTGGTATTTGAGCAAATCCTCTGTTGCGGGCAGCTGCACACCGCCCAGCAATGCTGTCAGCAAGCCGCCTTTTTGAGCCGCGCGGGCCATCGACCGCTGCTGCTCCATCAGCTGCTCAAAGCCCTGCGTATCGACCTTCAGCCCCTGTTCCCGGGCCATTAGTTCCGTCAAATCCAGCGGGAAGCCGTAGGTATCATACAGCCGGAAAGCATCTTCGCCGGAAATCGTTCGCTCCTTAGATTGGGAGGCCTTCTCGGCCGCCGCGGCAAACAGCTCCAGACCGCGGTCCAGCGTCCGTCCGAAAGAACTCTCTTCCGCCTCAATCACGCGGCTGACAAACTCTCGCCGCTGCCTCAATTCCGGGAAATGCCCCCCCATCGACTCCGCCAGGACATCCACCAGCTTATACAAAAACGGCTCGTGCAGGTCGAGGGTTCGTCCAAACCGTGCCGCCCGCCGCAGAATCCGACGAATCACATAACCGCGGCCTTCGTTGCTCGGCGTCACACCGTCTGCAATCGCAAACGTCAAGGTCCGGATGTGGTCGGCAATTACGCGGAACGCATTGTCCGTTTTCTTGCCCAGCTGGGACGTATATTGGATTTTGCACAGTTTTTCTGTCGCCTGTATCAGCGGCAGGAACAAGTCCGTATCATAATTGCTCCGCTTATTCTGCAGCACGGCCGTAATTCGCTCCAGCCCGGCTCCGGTATCGACATAATTGGCCCCCAGCCGCTCCAGTTTTCCGTCCGGCTTGCGGTTAAACTGAATAAACACCAGATTCCACAGCTCGATAAAGCGTGAGCAGCCGCCGTTGACCCGGCATTGATGCCCGGGTACCCCCTGCATATCACACCGGTCCGGCCCCAAATCAATATGAATTTCACTGCACGGCCCGCAGGGCCCGCTGGAGCCCATCTCCCAGAAATTGTCCTTTCGTCCGCAGAAGAGAATTCGCTCTTTCGGAAGGGGCGTTACCTTCGTCCACAAGGCCGCCGCCTCCTCATCCGGCTCGGACCCGTCCTCCCGGTCGCCCGCAAAGACCGTCGCCCAAAGACGGCCGGGGGCAATTCCGTAACCTTTCGTCAGCAGCTCCCAGGCCCATTCAATGGCTTCGGCCTTGAAATAATCATCAAACGACCAGTTGCCGAGCATCTCAAAGAACGTATGGTGATAGGTGTCCAGTCCTACTTCCTCCAGATCGTTGTGCTTGCCGCTGACCCGGATGCATTTCTGGCTGTTGACCGCCCGCCCGCAGTCCGGCTTGCGGAAGCCCAGAAAGATATCCTTAAACTGGTTCATCCCGGCATTGGTAAACAGCAGCGTATCATCTCCGACCGGCACCACCGGCCAGCTCGGGATAAACCGATGCCCCCGCTGCTCAAAAAACTCGATAAACGTCCTGCGAATCTCCGCCGAAGTCAACATAGTCTGTTTGATTCCAAAAAAAGTTTCCTGAAAACTGACTAAAATGAAACCTTTAATTATACCTTTCCTGTCCGAAATGTCCACTCAAAAACCTTTCTCCCCAAAACCCCTTTTCCCTTGACCGATATTTCCTTTCCATTAAGATTTTTTGGAAATCTGAGGGTACACAATGACTTCCGATAAAAAACCGTCACTATACTGGATGCTTCCTGCGGTTGTTTTGCTGATTGTTTTGGCCTTCGAACCCGTCCGTCACAATGATTTTATAGATTATGACGACTATGACTATATCGTAAAAAACCATCATATTCAGGGAGGACTAAATGCCCAGAGCATAGTATGGGCGTTCACTTCATTTTATATGTACAACTGGCACCCACTGACCTGGCTGAGCTATCTGCTGGACTTCGAACTATTCGGATTGAATCCGGTTGGTTATCATCTTCATAATGTTCTTCTGCATTGCGCTGCAACGGCACTCCTTTTTGTCATTTTGAATAGACTGCTCAAATCTCCTTGGAAAAGTTTTTTCATCTCTGCAGCCTTTGGTATTCATCCTCTCCGCGTCGAATCTGTCGCATGGGTTTCCGAAAGAAAAGATGTACTCAGCCTGTTCTTTTTTATGCTGACTCTTCTGTCATACATATATTATATCCAAAATAAGACTTGGAAAAAATACACCCTTGTTCTTTTCTGCTTTGCACTCGGATTGATGGCAAAACCCATGCTGGTTACCATGCCTGTTTTGCTTCTCGTGCTGGACTGGTGGCCGTTAAGACGTCTTTCTGCCGAACCCTCCTCTCTGCCCGTCTCCAAGAAAAATCCGTTCTTTTTTCCTTTGTCTTTGCTTTTGGAAAAACTTCCTCTTTTTCTCATGAGCGGCGGCTCTTCGATTGTCACTTACCTTGCTCAGAAGGAAGGAGGCAGTGTGTGGGCAATCCCTCTCTCATCGCGTTTTCTGAATGCCCTGAACAGCTACCGGATGTACATCAGCAAAATTTTCTGCCCGATTGATCTGGCAGTACCTTATCCCTACCCGACTGATTTTCCGATATCGTCCATAGGTCTTTCAGCATTTACCCTTTTGTTTATAACCGTCTGGAGCTTTCGAAAAACCGCCAAATATCCTTTTTTGCTGGCAGGATGGCTTTGGTACCTCATCACCCTTATTCCCGTTATTGGGATAATCCAGGTCGGCATACAAGCCATGGCGGATCGATACACATATCTTCCATCCATCGGCATTTTTCTGATGATCGTTTTCGGAGCCGATGAACTCACAAAAACATGGAAGCACCGCAAAGCGGTACTCGGACTTCTCGGCAGTATCGTCGTATTGGGAATGCTTGCTGCCACAAGGAATCAGATTTCGTATTGGAAAGACAGTGTTGTTTTCTACAAACACACTCTGGCAGTCACAGAAAATAATTACATAGCGGAGTCCAATCTCAGTCAGGTCCTGATGGAGCAAAACAGATTTTCAGAAGCGGAGGTTCATCTGACACGCGCCCTGCAACTGCGTTCGGATTCTCCGCTTGATAACTCAAACATGGCGCTGCTTCTTCTCCTGCAGAACCAGCCTGAAAAAGCCATGACGTTTGTTCATCGTGCTCTAAGTACAAAGCATAATATTGCAAAAGTTTACTACAATTGCGGCCTGATTTTTGAGCACTTTGAACAATTCGATATGGCCATGAATCTTTATAAACAAGCCGTCGAGTCCAAATCTGATTATCATCCTGCTTTTAATCGAATGGGATGCATCCGAGAAAAACAACAAAGGTACGAGGAAGCGTACAACTTCTATTCGAAGAGTATTCAGAACAATCCCAGATATGCGGAAGGGTACAAAAACCTTGCCTGGCTTTTGGCCGTCCATCCCGCTTTTGAGGACCGCGACCCGGCGGAAGCCGTTCGGTATGCCCAAAAAGCCTGCGAATTAACTCAATACAGCAAAGCCGAAATGCTGGATGTTCTGGCGGCGGCCTATGCAAACGCCCGCGACTTCGACAAAGCCGTTCAAACCGCCCAAAAGGCCGTTGAGCTGGCGAGAGCAGCCGGCCGAGAAAACCTCGCCGACGACATTATTCGCCGAAAAAATCTTTACGAAAACAAACTCCCCTTCCGAAAAACCCTGCCGACGGAAACCGTCGAGCCGCTTGCGGAACCGTCGTCTTTATGAGGGATTGGCTTGTTCGGCCATTCCTTTAACCTCCAGCACTTTGCCCTTTAATTCCTCCGCGAACTCCGGATTCTGCTCCAGATACAGCCGTGCATTGTCGCGGCCCTGCCCTACCTTCCTGTCCCCGTATAGATACCAGGCGCCGCTCTTGGTCAGCACCCCGCATTCGGCCGCCAAATCCAGCAAATCCCCCATCGCACAAATGCCCCGGTCAAACAGAATATCGAACTCCGCCGACTTGAAGGGAGCCGCCACCTTGTTTTTCACCACGCGAGCGCGTACCCGGTTTCCAATCGCCTCGCCTTTGGCATCCTTGAGCGTCTCCACCCGGCGAATATCCACGCGCACCGATGCATAAAACTTCAGGGCATTGCCGCCGGGCGTCGTCTCCGGGTTGCCGAACATCACCCCAATCTTCATCCGAATCTGGTTGATGAAAATCAGGCAGGTCTTGCTCTTGCTGATAGCACCGGTCAATTTCCGCAGGGCCTGGCTCATCAGCCGCGCCTGCAGACCCACATGGCTTTGCCCCATATCCCCCTGCAGTTCCGCCGCCGGCACCAGAGCCGCTACGGAATCAATCACGATAATATCGACCGCATTTGACTTTATCAGCATCTCCGCAATATCCAGCGCCTGCTCGCCGGTATCCGGCTGGCTGATGAGAAGCGAGGAAATATCCACGCCCAGCTTTTTGGCCCACGTCGGGTCGAGGGCATGCTCCGCATCAATAAACGCCGCCACTCCACCTGCCTTTTGGGCGTTGGCAATAGCATGAAGGGCCAGTGTGGTTTTTCCGGAGGATTCCGGTCCGAAAAACTCGATTACACGACCCCTCGGAATGCCGCCTCCGCCCAGCGCCAAATCCAGCGACAGCGCCCCGGTTGAAATGCCTTCAATCCGACGGGGGCTGCCGTCATCCATCTTCATAATGGAGCCCGCCCCGTACTGCTTTTCAATCTGAGCGATTGCCCGATCCAGTGCATCCGACTTTACAGTTGTTTTTTCGGGTGCTGCGGCGGTTTCTTTTTTCCCTGTCGTTTTTTTCTTTACTTCTTTGGCCATAGCATCATCCTCTTCTGCGTGTTTTTTATCCGTTTAAGTCATATTTTCCTGCAGGCGTATAAATCGGCCCTCCCGCCGACAGCTGACTTTCGTAAACCACTACCTGGTCAATCCACACATCTCCGAAACTGGAAGACGGCTGTGTCCGAACAGCCCGCTCAACCAATCCCCCTGCCTTTGGGTCTTTGATGCGGGCCAGGGTTAAATGAGCACTGAACCCCTTTTCCTCCCGCGGCCAGCCGGCTTCTTCAAAGGTCTTTTCGATATCCGCCGCCAGGGCCGCCAATTTCTCCGACTCCAGTACGCCGACCCACAGCACACGAGGCGGCTTGCCGAACGTGCCGATTCCCTGTACCCGTATCTCAAACGGGGAATGCCGCCGGGCGGCTTCCTGGGTCAGCCGACAGACCTGCGGAACATCCCGATCCGGCACCTCGCCCAAAAACTTCAGGGTCAGATGAATCAGGTCCGGATTCACCCATTTTACACTCGGTCCCGAAAGGGTCTGCCGCAGCTGCTTCTGCACAGAAGCCAGCTGTCCGCGAACCTGCTCATCCACATCTACCGCAATAAAAAGCCGCATAGCGAGTCCTGTCGGGGCAGGAGGAATCTAAAACTGCGTCACCTTCCGCATAAAATCGAACCGCTCGTCTATCATTTCCCGCGTCGCCGAACGAATCCCGTAAATTGAAAAATCCCCGATGGTGAAAGACGCCACCACCGTGCCATAGACAATTGCGTTGCGAAGCGAGATGACATCGACCCGGTCCGACTGGGCCAGGTAGCCCATCATCCCGCCGGCAAAGGAGTCTCCCGCTCCGGTGGGGTCAATCACTACCGGCGTCGGATAAGCCGGCAGAATGAAACAATCCCCGTCGCGTGTGTACATCATTGAGCCGTGTTCGCCCTTCTTAATCACCACAAATCGGGGGCCCATTTCGAGGATTCGCTTGGCCGCCGTAATCAGATTCTGCTGGCCCGTCAAAAGACGTGCTTCCCCATCGTTGAGAATCAGCATATCAATCCGGTCCAGCAGCTCTTTCAAATCATCATTGGCCGTGACAATCCAGTGATTCATCGTATCCGCCGCCACAAACGCCGGACTGCCCAATTGGCTGAGCAGTTCCATCTGAAGGGCCGGCGCCGTATTGGCCAAAAAGACATACTCACAATCCAGATAGCTGTCCGGAATCCGCGGCGGGGCTTCGGCCAGCACATTCAGCTCCACCGACTCCGTACGGGCCTCATTCATATCACCCTGATAGGAACCGCACCAGCGGAACGTCTTGCTGCCTTTGCGGATTTCCAGCCCCGTCAAATCCACCCGACGTCCCTGGAAGATTTCCTTCAAATCAAACGGAAAGTCCTCGCCGACTACACCGAGGAACTTGACATCCGTAAAAATCCCTGCCCCCATCGCAAAATGGACCGCCGAGCCGCCGATACAGTCTTCATTGTATCCGAACGGCGTCCGTACCGTATCAATTCCAACCGAACCGGTCACCAGCAATGACATTGCATTCCCTTTCTTTACGCATGGCCGAAAAGATGAATCGCTCGTTCAATTCGTTTCAACGTCCTCTCCAGCCCCAGAAGTTTGACGGCATCAAAAATAGGCGGACTTATGGTTGTTCCCGTAATGGCCACCCGAAGCGGCTGAGCAACCTTGCCCAGACCGGCCTGTTTTTCCTCCGCCAGATTCCGCAGCATCACTTCCAGCGATTCGGCCGTAAACTCTTTCAGTTCCCGGAGCCGCTGAGCAATCGTTTTCAGAATATCGGCCGTCCCTTCTTTCTGCAACACCTTTTTGACCGCTTCAGGGTCATAAGCAACCGCCTCATCCGGGATAAAAGCAAAGCGGCATTTCTCCTCAATCTGAGCCAGTGTCCGGGCCCCTTCATTAATCCGAATCAGATGCTCCAGGATCGCATCATCCGCCGCTGCAACGGGCGAACCGGTCGCCTCCAGAAAGACCCGAAAATGACGCACCAGCGTCTTCAGCGGCACCCGTTTGATGTGCTCCGTATTAAAGGCCAGCAGTTTCTTGCGGTCGAACAGACTGTTGGACTTGTTCAGGCGGCTCAGGTCAAAGGCCTCAATCAATTCCTGCCGGTCCATAATCTCCTGCCGGCCGGCTGGACTCCACCCGAGCAGGGCCAGGAAATTGACCATCGTTTCCGGCAGATAGCCGCTCTTGAGAAAATCCACCACGTTAATTTCCGGCAGGTGCACCCCCAGAAACGCCGCCATCGCATCGATGGCCGGCATATCCGGCATTTTCTCCCCTGCCAAGAACGAATCCAGCTCCTGTCGGCTTAGACCGGCGGCCTTGGCCAATGCGTCCAAATCGACCTCTTTTTTCTCCTGAATCGCTTTCCGGAGTGCTTCGGGCCTTTCCCGCTTGGACAGTTTGCCCCCGCTTTCACTGACGGTAACGGACATATGCAGGTATGCCGGTGTTCGAAAGCCCAGTGCCCGCTGCAGCAGAAGATGATTCGGGGTATTCATCAGGTGCTCCTGCCCGCGAATGACATGCGTGACCCCCATCAATTCATCATCCACCACTACCGCCAGATGATAGGTCGGGAAACCATCCGATTTTAAGATGACAAAATCCCCGATTTCCGCCGGATTGAACACCACATCCCCCCGAAGCAAATCCCGGACCACAATCGGCTCCGTCTCCGTCACCGCAAGCCGCACCGTAACGGGACGTCCCTGGGCACGTGCTTTTTGGGCTTCTTCCGGTTCCGGAAAAAGCGCCGGCCGCGGGTACAAAAAGACCTGCTTTTTGGCCTCGGCCTCTCGACGAAGCCGTTCAATCTCCTCCGGCGTATCAAAACAGTAGTAGGCCTTCTTTTCTTCTATCAGCTTTCGGACGTAATGCTGATAAATCTCCAGGCGCTGCGACTGAAAATACGGTCCGTTCGGCCCCCCGACTTCCGGGCCTTCATCCCAGTCAATTCCCAGCCAGCGCAAATCCGCCAAAACCTGCTGGGTCGCAGTGGGTGTATTGCGCTTCAGGTCGGTATCCTCGATGCGCAGCAGAAATTTGCCGCCGCTTTTTCGGGCCAAAAGCCAGTTAAACAGCGCCGTTCGAGCTCCGCCGATATGCAGATACCCCGTCGGCGAGGGAGCAAACCGTGTTACAATCATAAAAACCTCTCATAAGTTTCGGAAAACCCGACAAGATAGGTCAATCTCTCTGCAAAGTCAAGAAGTCTCTGTTCAGCAATGAAAACACTTGATGCTGAAGCCAATTTCTGAAACTTTTTATTGAAAATGCCGAAAGATAGTTTAGTTTATCCTTCTATTAGTCAAAGTAATAAATAAGAAGGCCAATAACAGGACACAATAAGTCGCAAAACTATGAGCCCAAACGAATCCAACAATAATAATCAGCCGCAACGGATGGACTTTATCCGGCAAATCATTGCGGAGGACTGTGAAAAAGGAACCTGGGGCGGTCGGGTACACACCCGTTTTCCCCCGGAACCAAACGGCTATCTCCATATCGGACACGCCAAAAGCATTTGCCTGAACTTCGGCATCGCTCAGGAATTCGGCGGCAAATGCAACCTGCGTTTCGACGACACCAATCCCTCCAAAGAAGACCAGGAATATGTGGATGCCATCATTGAGGATGTCCGCTGGCTGGGCTGGGATTGGGAAGACCGGCTCTATTTTGCCTCCGACTATTTCCAGCAGATGTACGACTGGGCGGTCGAGTTAATCAAAAAAGGCAAGGCCTATGTCTGCGACCTGTCGGCCGAAGAAACCCGTCAGTATCGCGGCACCCTCACCGAGCCGGGCAGAAACAGCCCGTACCGGGACCGTTCCGTTGAGGAAAATCTGGACCTCTTTGAACGAATGAAAAACGGTGAGTTTCCGGATGGGTCCCGGACTCTGAAGGCCAAAATCGACATGTCTCATCCAAATCTGAACATGCGGGACCCTGTGATGTACCGGATTCTTCATGCCACGCATCATCGAACCGGCGACAAATGGTGCATCTACCCGATGTATGACTGGGCCCACGGCCTGGAGGACTCTATCGAAGGCATCACCCACTCGATCTGTACGCTTGAGTTTGAAAACCACCGTCCGCTGTACGACTGGTTCCTCGACCAGCTGGGGATTTATCATCCCCGCCAGATTGAGTTTGCCCGCCTGAACCTCACGTATACCGTGATGAGCAAACGCAAACTCCTGCGTCTGGTCAAAGAAAACTTTGTCCGCGGCTGGGATGACCCGCGGATGCCGACCCTGCGCGGCCTTCGTCGGCGCGGCTATTCGCCCGAAGCCATCCGCAATTTCTGTAAGGTCATCGGCGTCAACAAGTTCAACAGCACCGTTGATTATGCCCTTCTCGAACATTGTCTTCGCGAAGACCTCAATAAAACCTCGCCGCGCGTCATGGCCGTCCTGAATCCCCTCAAGGTCGTTCTGACCAACTATCCGGACGGACAGACCGAACTGCTCGAGGCAATTAACAATCCCGAAGACCTGTCGGCAGGAACGCGGCAGGTTCCCTTCTCCAAAGTCCTATACATCGAGCGGGATGACTTTATGGAAAACCCGCCCAAGAAGTTTTACCGTCTGGCCCCCGGCCGTGAAGTGCGGCTCCGCTACGGCTACTTAATCAAATGCCAAGAGGTCATTAAAGACGGTGCCGGAAATATCGTTGAGCTCCGCTGCACTTATGACCCGGCCACCCGCGGCGGCGAAGCCCCCGACGGCCGGAAGGTCAAGGCCACTATCCACTGGGTCAGCGCCGCCCACGCCCTCGACGCAGAGGTGCGGCTCTATGAGCATCTCTTTACCAAAGAAGACCCGGAAGATGTCCCCGAAGGGCAGGATTTCACGGTCAATATCAACCCGGATTCTCTGAAAATCCTGACCGGCTGCAAGGTCGAGCCGTCTTTGAAAACCACCAAGCCGTTTGACCGCTGGCAGTTCGAACGGCTGGGCTATTTCTGCACAGACCCCGACACCCGAGACGGACATCTGGTCTTCAACCGAACCGTCACGCTGAAAGATACGTGGAGCAAAATCCAGCAAAAAGGCGACACGGAATGACATGATTCAGCCGGAGCGGATTCGAACCCTGAACCGCCGCCAAGCCCAGAACAGGGGATACGTTCTGTATTGGATGCAAAGCGCCCAGCGGGCCGTCTGTAATCATGCCCTCGAATACGCCGTCCGCTGCGCCAATGAACGGCAAAAACCGCTTTTGGCGGCCTTTGGGCTGACGTCTGCCTTTCCGAATGCCAACCTGCGTCATTATGTTTTTCTGCTCGAAGGCCTTCAGGAAACCCAGGCCGAGCTGGCGCGCCGAGGCATTCAGCTGGCCGTTCAAATCGGCAATCCCGCGGATGTCATTTCCACCCTTGCCACCCGAGCGGATTTGGTCATTACAGATGAAGGATACCTGCGCATTCAGTGTCAATGGCGAAGTGCCGTTGCGGAAAAAATCGACTGCCCCTTGTATGAAGTTACAGCCAATCTGGTGGTTCCGGTGGAGACCGCCTCTGAGAAAGAAAATTACTCCGCCGGAACGCTGCGTCCCCGCATTCATCGTCAACTGGAACGATTTCTTGTTCCGCTGCAGGAGACCCGACCGCATCGGTCATCGCTTTCGCTGCGGGTAAAAAGCATCCAAATCGACAATCCTCTTAAGCTGGCTCGCTCGCTGGGCATCGACAGTTCCGTTCCGCCTTCTCCTTTCTTCCGAGGCGGCTATCAGCAGGCCCGACAGCATCTACTTGACTTCCTTCAAAACAAGCTGGCTGACTATGACAAAGCCCGAAACAATCCCGTCCTCGACGGCCAGTCCAACATGAGCCCCTATCTGCATTTCGGCCAGATTTCTCCGCTGGAAATTGCCCTGGCCGCTCGCGAAGCAGACGAAAAAGCCGCTGCGTCCTTTCTCGAAGAACTCATCGTTCGGCGGGAATTGAGTCATAATTTCGTTTTCTACAATCCGAACTATGATCAATTCGAAGCCCTGCCTCACTGGGCCCAGCGAACCCTGCAGTATCATTCTCGTGACAAACGCCCGGTGCTCTACACTCTCGAACAGATGGAGACGGCCTCCACAGCCGACCCATACTGGAATGCCGCTCAGATGGAAATGGTCCTGACCGGAAAAATGCATGGATACATGCGGATGTACTGGGGCAAGAAGGTGCTCGAATGGACCCGCCGTCCCGAAGAAGCCCTTGAAATGCTCATCGCCCTCAATGACAAATACGAACTGGACGGCCGAGACCCCAACGGATACGCCGGGATTGCCTGGTGTCTGGGCAAACACGATCGCCCCTGGAAGGAACGGCCCGTCTTCGGACAGGTCCGTTATATGAATGCCGCAGGGCTCCGGCGCAAATTCAAGGCCGACCTGTACGTGCAGAAAATCCGGCGTCTGCAGGAAGAGCTGAAATAGCCCGCGGCGTTTCGGCGGATTACTTGATGTCCCATTTTGAAGAATGCTGGATGAACTTGTGCTGAATAAACATCCCAATCAGCGTCGGTACAATAATTACCGTCGGCAGAAACCACGGATGCAGGTAAATCAAATCCTCAATATATCGAGTGGGTTGCGGCTGATTGATTTCATATTCATGCAGAAGGGCTAAAACGCCCACCATTGTAATCAAGCTGCCCCCCAGACTGGTAAAGAGCATCACCGAGGCTTTCAGCAGGATAAAAGAAATCATCCCACCGGCCACAATCCCGATAATCGCCCCCGCCCAGATATACTGCTCCGGAAGTCGGCAGGCATACCATATCCCGCTTGTGATAATTCCTCCCGCTGCGGCCCCCAGGAAACTGACACACCATTTCATCAGCGGAACAGCCAAAAATGCAAAAACAGCCGTTCCTGCCAGTCCGCCGACTACGACATTGCCGAACCGTTCCCCCGCCATAATTCCCAAAAACATTCCCAGCAGTCCGAAAGAGATGACAACCAACACCCGAAAGATGCGCCATCCGTAAAGCAGATAGACAACTCCAAATGAAATCGCCAGAACGGCCTGAAACCAGGTCAGTGCCGTGATTTGCTCCCAGAGAAAATCCACCGTTTGGCGAACCAAACTCACATCCGCACTCGCCGACCGATGCACCTGTGCGGCAAGAAGCAGCCAGTTATCCATTTTTCTTCTCCACAACCATATTTCTCTATTTTAACAGATAATCCCCCTCTTACAATGCGAATATCGGTAATCTCTTCGAAAATCCCTTAAAAAAAGAGGACAAGACGTGTCAAATATGATGGGGAAGACAAGAACAAGAAAAGAAAGAGAATGCGGATGAGAGGAGTCGAACCTCCACGAGCGCAATGCCCACAGGCACCTGAAGCCTGCGCGTCTGCCAATTCCGCCACATCCGCAACAATCGCAAAATATAGTCTATGCTTTTTAATCCGTCAAGAAATTTGTTAACAGTTTTAGCCGTAAACAATTTTTGTGCCTCTTCATCATCCCATCGAAAGATAAGACTTTCCTATATAGGAATGCTCTATACTTACGTATCTTCCCCGTTTTTTTGTCATAAAAAATTTTTTACTGTAACTTCCTTTTCACCCGGCATTTACGAAACAAGAAAAGAGATTTTTATTTTCTTTTATTTTCTGTAAGTAAAATTCATTGATTAGGAGGAATATACAGATTAAAGGGGTTATAATTGACCTTTGCCTGAACAGGGGGCTGAAACCTTACGGAAAGGGTGGACTTATGCGATTGTCCAGACGGGATTTTCTCAAAATCGCCGGTGCAGCAGGCATCACTTCGGTTCTCCCATTGGACCTCATCCAAAAAGCAATGGCCGGTAACGGAGACCCTCGTGTCATCTGGCTTCAGGGACAAAGCTGCAGCGGCTGCAGCGTTTCGCTGCTGAACAGCGTAAAAACCACTACGATCGATGATATTCTTCTGAATAAAATCAATCTTGGATACCATTCCACCCTTATCGCAGCTGCTGGAGACTTGGCCATAAAAGGCGCCTTGGGGCCGCATCCAAACCTGACGGAACTGGCCGCATTTGAAAATCAGTGGCTGATGGAAGGCCCTGACCTGAAATTCGACCTGGATAAAGATGGACGGGTCAATCTGATTGATTTCAATGCCCTATGTAAACAAGGATATATTCTGGTTGTGGAAGGTTCCATTCCTGCAGAAGACGCCGCTTGTCCCGTAAAATTCTGTGACATCGGCGGTCATCTTTCTATGGAGGAGGCATTCAGCATCCTCAGCCAAAAAGCCGACAGAATCATCGCCCTCGGAACCTGTGCCTGCTATGGCGGCATCCCTCAGGCAGTTCCAAATCCCACAGGGGCCAAAGGCGTATCGGACAAACTGATTGAGCTGGGATACAGCAAACCCCTCATCAACATTCCCGGCTGTCCGGCACATCCGGACTGGTTTGTGCTGACACTCCTGAAAGTACTGGCCGGTCAAACAGTGACCCTCGACAGCAAAGGCCGTCCGGCGGATTTGTTCGGAGATTCCAGCAGCCAGAGAGTCCATGCAAAATGCCTGTTCCATCCCTCCCGCTGGCCCGGTTCAGCACCGCCGCAGGCCGCAACTCTCGGAGATTACGGCTGCCTTGAATCCCTCGGCTGCAAGGGCAAAAACACCTGGTCAAACTGCCCTGTTCTGAAATGGAACAGCGGCGGCCCCGGCCAAAACGGCGTGAATTGGTGTGTCGAAGCTCGGTCTCCGTGCTGCGGGTGCGTGGAACCGGATTTTCCGGATGGAAAGACCCCCTTTATTACGGGCTCCTGAATGCCGGAAAAAACATCTGAGTAAATCAGACTCAGCAGACATGAGGAGATGAAAAATGGCAACAACCTTTACAATAGACCCTATTACACGGATTGAAGGGCATTTGAAAATTGAAGTGACGGTGGATACCGTTGATAACCAACTGCAGGTTGTGGACGCCAGAAGCTGCGGAGTCATGTTCCGGGGTTTTGAAAAAATCCTTATCAATCATGATGCATTTGATGCTCCGATTATTTCCCAGCGAATCTGCGGCGTCTGCCCCGTTTCCCATGCCATGGCAAGCTGTCTGTCGCTCGAAAATGCTTTTGGAGCGACTCCGCCGGCCAATGGACGCATCCTGAGAAACCTCGTACTGGGTGCCAACTATATTCAGTCGCACATCCTGCATTTTTATCATCTGGCCGCCCTGGATTATATCAATACTCAGAGCATTCTGGACATGGCCCCGTGGGCTCCAAGATTTACCACACCGGACATGCTCTCCGGTGCTCCGGCGGAAACATTTGTCAGCCATTATGTCCAAGCCCTCACCATCCGCAGAAAGGCGCACCAAATGGGAGCCCTGTTCGGGGGCAAACTGCCGCATCTGGCCAGTTTCATGCCGGGCGGATGCCTGGATGTGGCCTCTACAGAGAAAATAGCGGCCTTTCGCGCTTTGCTGGATGAAATCAAACAATTTATTGATACGGTCTTTGTTCCGGACACACAGGCCTTAAAAGACCTCTTTCCTCAATATTCGCAAATCGGCCTCGGATGCGGAAAACTGCTCGCCTACGGCGTTTTTGACCTGAACGAGGCAGGCACTTCAAAGCTGCTGGCTCGGGGCAGATACGACGGAACCTCTGTGGAACCGCTGGACCCGGCTGTGATTACCGAAGACGTCAAATATTCCTGGTTCAGCAGTCCCAGCGGTCTGAATCCTTCCGTTGGAGAAACCGAAGCCGACCGCTACAAAGAAGGAGCTTACTCCTGGACCAAAGCTCCCCGCTACAATGGACAGGTCTATGAATTGGGGCCGCTGGCCAGAATGTGGGTAAACGGAGATTACCGAAACGGAATTTCCGCTATGGACCGTCTGATGGCCCGAGCCCTCGAAGCCCAAAAAATTGCGTATGCCATGGACAGTGCCGATCATACCTCGGGCTGGCTCAATGAACTTTCTGTGGGAGCTCCCTCCTACACAAAACCGGTCATCCCGACTGCCCCGGCCCTGCTGAACGGAATCGGTCTGACCGAAGCTCCGCGCGGCGCTTTAGGGCACTGGTCCACCATCAATCCGTATATCCCGGCCGGAAGCAGCACCGCAAAAGGGAAAATTCTGCGGTATCAGGTAATTACCCCGACCTCCTGGAACGCTTCTCCGCGGGATGACCAAAACCAGCCCGGCCCTCTTGAACAGGCATTAATCGGAACGCCGGTGGCGGACATCTCCCAACCGGTAGAAATTTTGCGGGTGATTCATTCCTTCGACCCCTGTCTGGCCTGTTCGGTACATCTGCTTCGTCCGGACCGGAAGAAGCCCCAAACCGTTGTTCAGACGGGTTGCTGCCTATAACAGAATGCCGGAAAAACCCCGAACATTAATTTTGGGCATCGGCAACATCCTTCTCGGGGACGAAGGAATCGGAGTCCGGGTCATTGAACATCTGCGAAATCTTTCTCTGCCGGATTCTGTGGACATCCTGGACGGCGGCACGTCCGGCGCAGACCTGCTTGATACCTTGTGCAGCTATGAACGGGTCATTCTGATAGATGCAATCAATGGAAACTATCCACCGGGGACTATCGTGCAGATGACTCCGGACGAACTGCTGCCGCCGAACCCCTCTGCTTTATCGCTTCACGATTTAGACCTGCCGCAGACTCTGGCGATGGCAAAAATGCTGGGACAAGCGCCGAAAGACATAATCATTATAGGAATTCAGCCTGAAATAATTGCCTGCACAATGGAACTCAGCCCCCGGCTGAAACGCTTACTGCCCGAAATCACCAAGCTCGTCTTGTCGCTGCTCAATTCGTTCTGACAATTCTGCAGAAACCGTTGTTGATATTCAATAAATCTGCGGAACGAAATTTTGGTCTGTAATCGGCGGTCTCACGTAGCCCTTGTCTTTCTGTCGAGGCGGCAGTTTAATCGGCGGCGGTGTCAGGTCCTTATACGGAATCATGCTCAGAAGGTGGGCAATGCAGTTCAATCGGGCTCGACGCTTATCGTCCGCCTCCACCACATACCACGGCGCCTGTTTGATATCCGTATGAGCAAACATTTCATCTTTGGCCTTTGAATATTCGACCCAGCGGGCCCGCGACTCCAAATCCATCGGGCTCAGTTTCCAGCGTTTGGTCGGGTCTTCCAGACGGGCCTGAAAACGACGCTCCTGCTCTTCATCGCTGACGGAAAACCAATATTTAATCAGAATAATCCCTGAGCGAATCAGCATCCGCTCAAATTCCGGACAGGAACGCAAAAACTCGCGATATTCCTCCTCCGTGCAGAATCCCATCACCCGCTCTACCCCGGCTCGATTGTACCAGCTGCGGTCAAATAGGACCATTTCACCCGCCGACGGCAAATGGGCGACATACCGCTGAAAGTACCATTGCGTCTTCTCTTTCTCTGTGGGTGTCCCCAGAGCCACCACCCGGCAGATGCGGGGATTGAGCTTTTGCGTGATTCGTTTGATAACCCCTCCCTTGCCGGCGGCATCCCGTCCTTCAAAAATGACAACAACCTTCAGGCCTTTGTGCTTAATCCACTCCTGAAGTTTGACAAGCTCGATTTGAAGTTTTTCCAGTTCCTTCTCGTAAAATTTCTTGTCAAGCTTTTCCGGTTTCTCGGAAGCAGATTTTTCCCCCTTCTTTTTCTTTGCCTTACCCATCGGTTTCTCCTGTAAAAAACAAGGGCTATTACAGGACGTACTGCATCTTCTTCATCCTCTCCTTACCGGTTGTTATCGTCTATCTTTTTCGCAAGGTTAACAGGGTGATTTCAGGCGGACAAAAAAACCTGACCGCAATTCCGGAAACTCCTATTCCTCTGGAGGTATAGCCGACTAATCTGCCTTTTTTCCATAAGCCCTTTGCAAAACGTCTGCTGACCGATGAACAGGTCACGGGCGGGAAGCCGTTCGGCAGGCAGACTTGTCCGCCGTGAGTATGTCCGCAAAGGCATAAATCAAACAAATATTCATCCGTTTTGTTCACAATTTCCGGAGAATGCGACAAGAGAATCGAAAAACAATTCTGAGGAATTCCGGCTGAAGCGGCCTCTAAATCATCCCCTTTGTAATAATGACAGTCATCCACACCAGCCAAATAAACGCATTGAGCGTCTCTTTCCAGGCGGCAATTCTCGTTAACGAGCATCCGAACCCCCCATTTTTCGAGGATGCAGCCCATTTCGTACCGGTCGTGATTGCCCAAAACGCCGTAAACAGGCACACGCTTCAAAAGCGGCTCGGCAATCTTGTGCATCTGCTCAACCGCTTTTTCCGTCAGGTCATAATGAAAGGCACAATCCCCGCCCAGCACGGCAATATCAAAATCAAGCGGCTCTACAGCCTTTATCAAGGCCTCCGGCAGCCCTTCGAGAGGTTCGATGTGAAAATCCGACAGCCACAGAACCCGCAGCCCGTCAAACGCCTCCGGCAGACGTTCAAAAGCAATTTCGACCCTCTCAATCCGCAAATCGAAAAGATTCTGAAAGCCGATTTTATAAAGGCCGGATAGTTGAAGTCCTTTTTCTAC
This sequence comes from Anaerohalosphaeraceae bacterium, assembly GCA_037479115.1. Classification (NCBI taxonomy): domain Bacteria; kingdom Pseudomonadati; phylum Planctomycetota; class Phycisphaerae; order Sedimentisphaerales; family Anaerohalosphaeraceae; species Anaerohalosphaeraceae bacterium. The sequence goes on from JBBFLK010000013.1 coordinate 57,051, forward strand.
AAGACGTTCCAGCCGCTCCATATCCTCCCAAGTTAAACCGGCAAATCCGGGCCGGCGAAGTTTATACTTTCCCGTCTTCTGCTCTATTTCCATTCGGTTTTTTGATATCGGTCCCATAGGTTTCCTGTAGTCAAAAGAGAGTATAACTATCTCAATAACAAACAGTTAGAGTATTGTCATAATCTTTTTTAAAAAATTATTTGACAGATGACGAAAATTGTATTAATACGATTAATACAATATGTCTCATTTGAGAGGATTTCTTCATGGCCCTTTGGGTTCAAATCTCGCCTGGTTCGAAAGACCCTCTTTATGTGCAGATTGCCTCTCAAATCAGCCGGGCGATTGCTCTGGGGCATCTTCGGCCGGGCGATAAACTGCCGCCCGTGCGGAAACTGGCCGAAGAGCTGGTTATCAACCCCAATACCGTCGCACGGGCTTACCTCGAGCTGGAGCAGCAGGGATTTGTCGCCTCCAAAACCGGCTCGGGCACCTTTGTCCTCGACCCCGCCCTTCAGGACGATAAAGACCTTGCTCAACTGAATCTGCTCGGCCAGCGCATCGATACGCTTATTGCTCAGGGCCTAAATCTCGGGCTGACACCGCAGAAGCTCATCGAATTTTTTGAAGACCGAGTCCGCCGTTTTCTGTCTGAACAAAATAAAAGGAGCTCCTAACGATGAACGATTTTGTCCTGCAGACCTTTCAGCTAACCAAATATTATCACAAGACCCCTGCGCTGGACCATCTGAATCTGAGTATTCCCAAAGGATGCGTTTACGGGCTGCTCGGCCGAAACGGTTCCGGCAAAACCACGGCGATTAAACTGATTCTCGGGCTGCTTACGCCCACCGCCGGCCGTGCCGAAGTATTCGGGCATCCCTCCGACAATCTGCCGCCGTCTCTGCGAAGCCGCATCGGCTACATTACCGAAGGCCATCACCTTGAACGATGGATGACCATTCGAGAACTCGAACAGTTTCAGAAGGCCTTTTATCCCAACCAATGGGACCCCAAGTTTTTTGCGGAAATGCTCGATTATTTTGAATTATCCCCGAAACGCAAAATCAAATCGCTTTCCAACGGCCAGCTGGCTCAGGTCAATCTGGCCCTCACGCTGGCCGCCAATCCGGAGCTGCTGATTATGGACGACCCGACGCTCGGCCTGGATACGGCGGTCCGCCGGCAGTTTCTGGAGGGAATGGTCCATCTGATTCAAAAGGAAGGACGCACCATTCTTTTTTCCAGCCATATCCTCAGCGATGTGGAGCGGGTGGCCGACCGTATCGCCGTCATTGACAAAGGCGTTCTTCGGGCCGACTGCACCCTCGAAGAGTTTCGCATGCAGATTCGAAAATATCTCTTTGAATTTCCGCAGCCGAATATCCCCGTCGATACGCTGCCGGGTCTGATTTATTCCAAGCAGAATCAGCAGATACTCGAAGCCACCGTCGTCAAAATCCCCGAAGAGACGATTTATGAATGGGCCCGCCGGCATCAGGCCGCCGTTGAACCCATTTCAATGACCCTCGAGGACCAGTTCATCGAGTTTACCGGCCCCAAACAAGCCCGAAAACTTTTCAGCTGGGAGATGTCTGTATGAAATACCTTGCCCTCCTGCGTAAAGAAATCCGCGAATGCCTGCCCTGGGCCATGACTGCTGCGGGAATCCTATTTATCTTCGGTTTTTACAAAACAGTTTCTCCTGATCTTCGGCAAGTCTACCTGATAAGTTGGGACGAAAACCCCGGTTCGTTTATTAAAAATGATAACGCATTTTTTACAGACACTTCTGTCAGAGATGTAGGTCCCTTGCTGCTTGCGGTCAGTTACGGATTGGGAATTGCTTTGGCCGTAAGGCAATTTTGGTTTGCCCACTTTACAAAGACATGGCCGTTTCTGCTGCATCGCAGCATATCTCGCTTCAAGCTGCTGTGGGTCAAAATCACCGCAGCCGTCTTCTTTTTATTTGTCCCGATTCTGGGCATCTGGACTTTGCTCTTTCTTTATGCTTGTTTTGTAAGGGACTTTCCCCCGCCGCCGACTTTCCGAATCTGGCTGGAAGGATTGTTTTTTATTACCCTGGGTGCAGTGCTCTATCTGGCCGCAGCAGTAAGTTTTATGCTGCCGACTCGTTGGTACACGACACGATTCTTTCCTGTCCTGTTTGCTTTTCTCGGCATTAATCTTGCCTTTTCTCCTCTTCCGCTGCCGTATCTTTTTTTATTCATCGCAATTCTTTGTTTATACTTGGGAACGATGCTGTTTGCTGAATTCAAATACCGAGTATTCTAATCAGAAGGAGGAAACACGATGAGACATACAATTTTTCGAAAAACCTCTTCTCTGTTGAAAATATTCCTGCTGTTGTCTGTTTTTCTCATGCTGTCACTGACAATAACAACAGCAATATACCTCTTCTTCCAGTCCAGAATTGCCATCCAAGAACTGAAGAAATTCCTTTCCAAATCAAAAGAAGACAAGCCGGAAACACGAGAAGAGAGAATCGGCAATTCTTCCTTTCGATATCTTCCGGATGGAACTTTGCATCTGATTCGCTTTCGCGGGAGACTCGGACCAAAAGAAACCGCGGAGATATACGATACGAAAGATCATATTCTTTGGACCGGTTCAAGCGAAACGATTCCATTTGACTACTTGAAAGAAGCAGAAACTCTTTTGCGTCCCACCCAGTTAAGAAGAGACTGGAGCAGCCCCTGCCGGCAGATTACGTCAACATTTACCCAAGACTGGATTTTTCCGGTCTTATCCGATGACGGCAGGAAAACAGAATATTGGCGATATGACTTTCGCCGAAATGTTTTTGTTGGATACAACAGCGCCAAAACCGTTCTCGGCTATTGTTCAGCAGCCGGGTTCACAGACGATATCAAGCAGACCCGTCCATTTGCCCCCATAACAGGGTTTAAAGCATGGATTCCGGTTTGGTCCTTTTCCCCCAGAGCATTTCTTATGACCGTTGATGCGGTTTATGAAGCAGATTTTGAAAATCGCAGTCTGCGCACCCTTTATAGATATGAAACCGCCAAGATTACCAAAGTCCAGCAGAGCAACTGGAAAGGGTTGGCGGACACAGAACCTAACTCTATTCCTGCACTCTTCATCTGCTGCCGGAAGCAGCCCCCCATCCTAATTGTCGGAGATTCCTCCCCGCTCACTCTCCAGGTGCCCGATTCCTTTCCGAAAGATGCCTACGAACTGTTTACCTTGAATTATGGAAATGGTTCATTTTATCTAAGCGCCGGCTGGTACAAAGAGGCACCAATGCCTTGGAATATTCAAGAACTTTTGGCGTGGCATGAAAAAAACAAAGGAAAACCAAAAACGCTCTGGGCTGAACTTTACAAAATTGAAGCCGATGGAACTCTTACCCGTTTAAATTACTTTGAATACACTCGACCCGTTGAGTTGCCTAAATCAAATCGAGAACAAAAGATGCTCGAAATGATTCAAGGATACACTTCCCTGACCAACCCGGCCTGTTTTGCCTGGGTTTTTAATTGGATTAAAAGCCGTTACGACAATGATTCAGATATTTTTTCCAGTGCTGCATGGTGGGCACCTATTTATTCGTTCCTCGAATACAGCCAACCAACACAACCACTTCTTTATTATCCAGTTATCCTGCTTTTCACAGCGGCAGCGTTGTTTCATGCTTTGCCGCGCCGAACCTCCTGGGGAAAAACGGCTGTCTGGCTTCTTTTTGTCTTCTGCTTTAACCTGGCCGGGTTTCTGACCTATCTGGCTTTGAATCACTATCCCGTAATTCGCTGTCAGTCCTGCGGGCGCACACGTGGGCTTAACCGCCCGGACTGTCCGTCCTGTGGGGCCCCGCTGCCTTCCCCGTCCGCCCGGGATACCGACTTAATCTATCCGCCGTCTCCCCAAACAATGCTGCCCTGAGACTGGAATCGGCCGGCCGATTGCGTTATACTGACCGGTTCCGATGGACGGCAAAAAAATACATTTAAAGAGTTTCGGCTGCCAGATGAACAAACTGGACTCGTCGCTTCTGGCCGCCGCCCTGACCGAAAACGGATGGGAAATGACCGATTCGCCCGCCGAGGCCGATGTCGTTGTCATCAACACCTGCTCCGTCCGTGAACACGCCGAACAGCGGGTCTTCTCGCACCTGGGCCACCTGCAGCATCTGAAAAAAAGCCGTCCGCATCTGCTCGTGGCCGTCATCGGGTGCATGGCCCAGCGGCTTGGGCCTCAGCTGCTTGAGCATCCGGTCGTGGATTTGGCCGCCGGCCCCGAACAACTCCACGAAGTCCCCGCCCTGCTTCAGCAGGCGATTGAGGAACGGCGAAAAATCCTTGCCGTTACCGAAACAATTCGCCGACCCGCCGACAGCCCGGATGTCCATACTGTCAGCGAGAGGCTGGACGAGTTTGAGGTTGCCTATGATTCGGATGAAAATCATCTGAAATCGCAGGCCTTTATCCGAGCCATGCGCGGGTGCAACAATTTCTGCACCTTCTGCATCGTTCCTTATGTCCGCGGGCCTGAAGTGTCTCGGCCGCCCAAGGTCATTCTGCAGCAGGCCCAAAAACTGGCCGAGCAGGGCATTCAGCAAATCACCCTGCTGGGGCAGACAATTAACTCCTACCGTTATACCGAAAACGGCCGCACTTATACCTTAGCCGACCTGCTCGAGATAGTCAGTCAAATTGACTCAATCCGGTGGATTCATTTCATTACCAGTCATCCGGCCAAAATGGAGGACTCTGTTTTTGAGGCGATGGCCCATCTGCCCAAAGTCTGCCCCTACCTGCACATGCCCGCTCAGAGCGGCTCGGACAGGATTCTGAAGGCGATGAACCGCGGCTACACGGCCCGACAGTACCTGGACCTGATTGAAAAAGCCCGGTCGATTGTCCCGAATCTGGCCGTTACCGGCGACTTTATCGTCGGCTTTCCGGGGGAAACAGAAGAGGATTTTGAGGCCACGGCCGATCTGGTCCAGAAAGTCCGCTACAAAAACTGCTTTATCTTCAAATATTCCCCGCGCCCGGGCACCTATGCGGATAAGCGGCTTGAGGACAATGTGCCTGCGGAAGTCAAACAGCAGCGAAATATACGACTGCTTGAACTGGTCAACCAAATTGCGGAAGAAGACAACCGGCGATTTTTCGGACAAACGCTTGAAGTGCTTGTGGAAGGCCCCAGCAAAAAGCCCCATCTGAACAAGGCCGAGTCCGCCGACCAGCCCCAGCTGATCGGCCGCACCGCTCACGACTATATTGTCGTCTTCAACGGCCCTGCCGAGCTGGCCGGACAATTCGTCCAAGTCAAAATCACAAAAACTTCCGCCCTGACCCTTTTTGGGAAATGGGTCAATCAAGCCAGGAAATAGGGGCAGTTTTGAATGGTAATTCGCCGCTCTGTAGGCCCCTCATGCGAAAAATCAATCCGGATATAGTCCAACCCCTCCAGAGCCGCCATCACCTTATCCGCCCATTCGATTAAAAGAACCGCATCCGGCCCCAGATAATCCGAAATCCCCAGATTTTCGAATTCATGAATCGATTTGAGCCGGTAGGCATCGATATGATACACCGTCAGCTGGCCGTCCCGAGCGCAATACTCATTCATCAAAACAAACGTCGGGCTGTTCACGGCTCCCAGCCCCGCTGCCCCCAGTCCGGCTGCAACCCCCTTGATAAAATGCGTCTTGCCCGTCCCGAGCGTCCCAATCAAGGCGGCAACCTCGCCCCCCTTCAGTGCCGACCCGAACCGCCGGCCCAGTTCTATCGTCTCTTCGGGCGAATGCGTAATCGTTTCAAAAACCTTCATCTCGGTCATAAATGGTCAAACCCCCGCGGCACCAGTTCTTCCACCCGCCCGTTCGGCATCCGAATTTGCATGCGGCGGCTGTCCGTAATCCTCCCGATAACGGTCAGCGGAACCATCGAAAAGCCCTTCAATTTTTCCCACTGGTCCTGACGGAGTGTAAAGAGAAGTTCAAAATCCTCGCCGTCATTCAGCGCCGCCTCCAGCGGATTGGGCATTTGTTGGGCCGCCTCCGAAATCGGAATTGCCTCCGCCTCCAGCAGGGCTCCGACGCCGCTTTGCGTACAGATTCGGTTCAGGTCCGTGCTCAGTCCGTCCGTAATATCCATCATCGAATGAATCCGGGCCAGCCGCGTCATCTCCAGCGCCTCCTGCACCCGCGGCACAAACTCCAGGTGTTTGCCCTGAATAGACCCGCCCAGGGTGCCGGTCACACAAATCAAATCTCCGACCTGGGCTCCGCTTCGCCGCACCGGCGGATGATGCCCGCTGGGCCGGCTGAGCATGGTATAGCAGAGAACCAGTTTGCCCTCCGGGTGCCGCCACTTCGTAATATCCCCGCCCACCACTTCGCAGTCAAAGGGCTCACCCGCCCGCACGCGACCGGCATGCAGCTGCTTGAGATGCTCGATGCCGAAATTCGTCGGCAGCGACACGGCCGCCACGGCACAAAGGGGCACCGTCGCCATCGCCGCGCAATCGCTCAGCGAGGCCGCCATCGCCTTATAGCCCGCCTGCTCAAGCGTGCAGGAGGACAGGTCAAAGTGCACGCCGTCCATCAGCGTATCGGTGGTAATCAGAACCGATACCCCCTCCGCCAGCTGAATCTCGGCCATATCATCCCCAATCCCTATTGGGAACCGCTTCGGGTCCAGCCGGGACTGTCGGGCAAACCAGGATGTAATTTCGTCTTCACGCGACATAAAGATGAAATTTTTTCTATTTGCTTTTTCAAATCACTGTTCTTTGATTTTTTCCTTCCAATACTGAATTTGCGCTCGGGTATTTTTAAGACTGCCGGCGCCGAGCGTCTTGTAGTTCCTGCACACGCCGGCGGGGTCCAAAACATCATACACATCCCTGTCAATCATCCGGCAGACGGCCTGCATCTGCTCCAACGACAGCTGCGAGAGTTTGACCTTGCCCTCTTTTTCGCACTGGGCCACGAGAGTCCCGACAATGCCGTGCGCCTCCCGGAACGGAACTCCTTTGCCGACGAGATACTCGGCCATCGCCGTTGCATCCAGAAATCCTTCCTCCAATCCCTGCGCAATGCGCTTTGTCTGAAACGTCGTATGCTCAACAATCGCCCGTGCCATCTGCACACACGCTTCCGTCACATCAGCCGCCCGAAAGACATGCAGCTTGTCCTCCTGCAGGTCCCGATTGTATGTGGACGGCTGGGCCTTGAGAATCGTCAGCATCCCTACAAGGGCCCCATAGACTGAACCGGTCTTGCCCCGAATCAGCTCCAGCATATCCGGATTGCGCTTTTGCGGCATCATGCTCGACGAGGTGCAGTAGGCATCCGCAATTCGGATAAAGCCGAACTCGGTTGTCGCAAACAGAATCCAGTCCTCGGCCAGTCGAGACAGATGGGCGGCAATCAGGGAGCAGCAGAAGATAAACTCGGCACAAAAATCCCTATCGGAAACCGAATCAATGCTGTTATAGGCAATGTCGGCAAAACCGAGGGATTTGGCCGTCATTTCCCGGTCCAGCGGCAGGGTCGAGCCCGCCACAGCCCCGCTGCCCAGCGGACAGACATTCAGGCGTGTACGGCAGTCTTTCAGACGGCCCCAATCTCTGGCCAGCATCTCCACAAAACTAAGAAGATAGGCCCCAATTGTCACCGGCTGAGCCCGCTGCAGGTGCGTATAGGCAGGCATAATGTCCTCCGCATACTGTTCGGCCTGTTTAACCAGCGCCCGCTGCAGGTCCGTCAGATACGCCTGCAGAATCTCAATCTCATCCCGCATCCAGAGCCGCAGATCCGTTGCCACCTGGTCATTGCGGCTTCGTCCGGTGTGCAGCTTTTTTCCCGCCTCGCCGATTTTGGCAATCAGCGCCGCCTCCACCGCCATATGGATATCCTCCTGCCGCTTGTCAAACTCAAACCGGCCTGAGGCAATCTCCTCGGCAATCTCCAGAAGCCCCTTCTTAATCTCCGCCAGCTCGGCCCGGGTAATCAGTCCCTTCGCCGCCAGCATCTCGGCATGCGCAATCGAACCGGCGATATCGTGCTTATACAACCGCCTGTCGAACGACAGCGACTCCACAAAATCCACCGCCAGTTCATCCGGTCCGCCCGCCAGCCGCTTTTCCCAGCTTTTTTCGCCTTGTGCCATGGTCAGTCTCCAGACAGAATAAAAGACCTCTTGTGTCTATTTCGGAATCATAGACCGCCGCAGGGAATCTGTCAATTGATGATTTGGTTACTCCTTTTGGTTTGATTCAGACGAGCCGGCCGCCGAGAGCTCCTCCTTCGGACGCGTCTTCCAGCGACGGTGAATCCACCAGTATTGCGTTGGGTCCTTTCGGATAAACTCCTCCAGGGCTCGTGTGTATTCCTGAGCCAGCCAGCCCAGCGGGTCCTGCTTATTCTGCCATTCCTGCGGCCAAATAATCCGACTGCATTCCATCTCAAAGAAAAAGCGGTTTCCCACCCGGCGGCTGCCCCCAATCACCAGCGGCAGGTTGTAATGAATCGCCAGCAGGGGAATGCTCTTGTAAGAGCTGGCCTTGCGTCCGAAGAAATCCACAAAAATGCCTTTGCGCCCGGCGTCCTGGTCGGCAATAAAACACAGCGTCGCCCCTTCTTTGACCAGCTGCTCCATCTGCTCGGAGGCCCCAAACTTGTCGATAATCTTCTGCCCATGACGCTGACGAATGCCGTACAGGTAGCGGTTGATGTAGGGATTATCCAGAGGCCGAGCGATGCTGTACACATTAAACCCCCACTGCCCGAGCATATACCCGATAATTTCAAAGTTGCCGTAATGCCCGGTAGCCATCAGGAGTCCTTTTTTTTCGTGCATCATCCATTTCACACGCTCGATGTTAATCAGCCGGGCATAATCAGGCCAGCGCTCCTTGACAACCAGCCGGGGCGTAAAGAACACATCCATCACGAGCATCACCAGATGCTCAAACGAACGCCGTCCCACCTCCTCATGCCAGCGGAGGTCTTTTTCCGGATATGCCGCCTGAAGATTCTCCAGGGCCCTCATCCGTCCGCGGGGATAGTATTTCCAGAGCAAACGCCCTAAAAAACACGCCAGCCGCAGATTCCATTCAATCGGAAAGAAGCCCAAAACAAAAAAGAGAACCCGAACGGCCGCATATCCCAGCCAGTCCAGAATCGGATTCCGTTCCTTTTTCTTTTTTTTCTTTCGCTGCAGCACGTTTTTTTGATTCCTGACCCAAAAATAAGAAAATTCTATTATTTCAACAGGACTGGAATTGTCAAGAATAGTTCCTTGACTGTCCATTATTGGATTCTTACAATTCTCTAATAAAAAATAATTTCGGAAGGGTTTGATATGGATTTTAATAATTATAAACCGGTAGAACCGTCGGCGTCGGCCCCAATCCCGACGGCAATTCCCCTGCAGTCTCCCCCTCCCCCTTCGCCTCCGCCTCCTCCGCGCAAAAAAGGAATCGTCTGGAAAATCTTCTGGGGAATTGTGCTGGTCCTCTCCATCCTGACCAATCTGCTCCTTTTGGCGGCTTTAGGGGGAATGGCAGCACTCCTTTCCTCTACGGCTTTTCGAGGGGTCGAGCGGCAATTTGAAGAATCCGTCCTCATTGAGGGCCCCCGACACCAAACTCTGGCTGTCCTTAATCTCAAAGATATAATTGACGAGACCGCCAGTGAACAGGTCCGCAAACAGCTTGAACAGGCCGCCAATGACACCTCTATTCGGGGGATTATTGTCCGAATCATCAGCCCGGGCGGGTATGTTTCCTCCAGCGACCAGATTTACAATGAAATCAAACGCTTTCGGGAACGGACCGGCAAACCTGCCGTTGCTTTTATGCAGTCTGTGGCGGCCTCCGGCGGGTATTACTCCGCAGTCGCCTGTGACAAGATAGTCGCTGAACCAACCGTCATCACCGGCTCTATCGGCGTGATTCTGAGCCATCTGGTGATTCAGGACCTGCTGGAGCAAAAACTCGGCATCAATCCGGTGGTTGTCAAAAGCGGCGAAAAGAAAGACTGGCCCAGTCTTTTCCATCGAACGACGGAAGAACAAACCGCCTACCTGAAGGAAAAACTGATTCAGCCCGCCTTTGAGCGGTTTCTCGAAGTCGTCTGCGAAGGCCGACGGGATGTCTTAACTCCCGAAGAGGTACGGCGTCTGGCCGACGGCAGCATCTATCCTGCACCGGAAGCCCTCCAGAAGCGGCTGATTGATCAAATCGGCTACCTGCACGATGCCGTCGCCGTCACGGAACAATTGGCCGGAATTCAGGGTTCCCGCGTCATTGAATACAAAGAGCGGTTTGCCTTCTGGGACCTGCTGGCCGCACAGGGAAAAACTTCATTCAAATTCGACACGAAAACTCTTCACCAATGGACCACTCCTCAACTAATGTATCTATGGGACGGAAGACCCTAAACCAAAACATTTCTATTTCACCGAAAACAACGTGGGCTTCCCGACTGCCGCTCGGACTGCCTTTGGCTGTTTTTCTGTCGGTTTATCTGGCTTATTTTGCCGGCTGGACGGCCTTCTATGAGAAAAGGACTCACGAAATTCTGGCACTGCCGATTCTGGCTGCGGCTTTCTTTGTTTATTTTGCCAGAACCTGTCGGGAACGCCATCCGCTCTTTATCCTGTTAACCGCCCTGTCGGGGGCCTTCTTTCTCCGCGAATGGCACTTCAGCGGCACCAGTACAGGCATCTATATTGCCTTAATTATTTTGGCTGCTTTGGCATGGAAATGGAAAGAAGCCCTGAAAATCCTTCATCAGTGGCTCCCTATGAAGGTCTGGCTTCTCACGGCTTTTCTTACGTATGGTCTTTCCCAATTCACAGCACGCCGAGGATTTCGCGTTCTCCATCTCCCCCTCGAATATGAACTGCACGTCGGGCTGGAGGAAGTGCTCGAAACGGCCGCTCACCTGATGCTGCTGTACATCAGTTTTCTGTCCTGGCGATTCTCGGCCAAACCGCAGGCCGAGCTGCTCACTTCGACCCCAGATTCAGCCGAATCAGCTCAATAAACTCTTCCGGCCCGACAACTCGTACGGTGGGTTCCAGAAGGCGGACGGTCTCATAGACTTCATCCAACCCGCGGCTCCAGGCGTGAACTGTTACAAAACTGTACCCATCCGGACTGTCTGGATTTTTCGGCATGGCATTCAGTGCAGCAGCCAGCTCTTTCGGGCTTGACCGCACATGCGGATAAAACTTTTCATCACGGAAATCGAAACGAGCCGTCACAATGGGTTTTTCGCCGACCCAGAAAATCCGCCCTTGCGAATGAGCGTACGCCATATACTCCAGATAGAAAAATCCCCGCAGGCAGTCGATTTGGGCAAAGGGCTCGATGATACGGGCATAATCCTCCGTCAGCCGTTTGGCGGGCTCCAGCCGGTCAATCAGCAGAAGCGTCCGCAGGTCCGCTCGTTCCAGATATCCTTTCAGCCGTTCAGCATGTTCTTTCATTGCCGGAAAATGACTCGGATAAAAATACCCCAGCCCGCAGTACGCAACAAAGGCATCCTTTTCCGTCGCCTTCTCATACCACATCTCCAGGCCGCCGGGAGACAACTCGACCAAGGCCGGGGCCATTCCCCAGCCCATCGGAAATTGTCCCCGATGAGGATTTCGGTAAAACCGGCGGTTCGAGAAGAAGGAATGCGTACCGATTTCCGTCAGAATGTTGTCCATATCACTCAGAATGAAGGTAACGGTATGAACCCCTTCCTGCCGCATGGGCTCTTTCCGTTCGGCTTTCTGGACAAACCGCCGCTCCCTCATCACCGGCCCCAGCGAGGCGTGAACCGACAGATTCACCATCCAGTCCGAGGGAATTTGGAAAAAACCGGCCTCGGAATGCTGCTGAATTGAAACTCCTTCATCCGAGGAAGTCGGGGACTGCCAGCCGTACACCGGTGAGCAGACAGCCATTTTCTGATAGACTTTCTGTGAAAGCTCCTTATCCGGATACCACCAGTCCAATGCCCGCAGCGCCGGTCCCCAGTCCCTCAGAAAGGCCGCACTCGGATGCTGCCGGCGGGTATGGGTGTGAATGATAATCGCCTCCGGGTTAATCTGCTTCTCATAATTCTCATACACCCATCGGCAGTCTTTTCCCCGCACATCCGCCGCCATCGAATAGCCGGCCCTTTCAAAAATCTCCCGGAGACCGACATCCGCCGCCGGCGCGTCCAGAAGCCCTGCCATCGTTGTTGCCGCACTCAGTGAAGGCCGATCACGCAAATCATACAACACATACCGCCCGCTCGTGCAGGACTTCAGGGCTGCAATGAGCCCTGCAAAATCTTCTGCATAGGTCCGGTCAAATACAATCTGATGCTCGGCCGCCAGATATTCCGGAAAGGTCGGGTCGCCCAAATCAATCCAAATCCGGGGTCCGCTCGTTCGAGCGGCTATCCCCTGCAGGGTCTGCACGGCAACAAACTGACTGTCCGGCGTATCCGATTTCCTGACAAAAACATAGATAGATTGTCCCGCCTGAAGCGGCTGAACCGGTCCATACAGGGGGCTTCGTTGGATGGATGCCTTTTCTGGAGACACAGCTCCCGACGTGCTGACGCCCAGTCCGAGGACGACAGCCAAAACAGATAGGGTCATAGTCAATTCCTCAAATCTCTTCCAGTTTCAGCAGGTCCGGATATTCGTGATACACCTTCAGAATCAGTTCGCCGAAGAGCGTATTGGCCCAGGCGAACCAATGACGGGTGAAATCGTTTGGATTGTCTTTGTGGAAGGCCTCATGCATAAATCCCGTATCGGCATCCGTGGTTTTTAGCAGATGCAGACACATCCGAATCTCCTGCGGGTCCTGACTGGTCAGCCCGCGCAGAATGATGCCCATCGGCCAGATATGCGTCTTGCCGGTATGCGGGCTGCCGGCCCCTTCGGCGGCTTTGCCTTTCAGATACCAGGGATTCCACTCACTCAAAAGAAACTTTCGCGTCCGCTGATACAGCGGGTCTTTCGGACGGCAGATGCCCAGATACGGCAGCGACAGCAGACTGGGCACATTCGAATCATCCATAAACAGGACATTGCCGAATCCGTCCGCCTCATAGGCATAAATCGTCCCGAACTGCAGATGTTTGGCCGTTCCCCATTTCAAAACGGCCTTTTCCACTTCGTCGGCCAGCTGCCTGCACTCCCGCGCAAACGCCTTATCCATTCGCCCTTTTTCGTAAATCTCCGCAACCTGACGAAGCGACTGGACCGCAAACAGATTCGACGGAATCAGAAACGGCAGAACTGTTGCGTCATCCGAAGGACGGAACATCGAGGCAATCATTCCCACCGGACGCATCGGCTGGCCCGTCCCGTCAAAGACCGGCGCATCGGTCATTCGGGACGTAACCCGGATGAACCGGTATGGGCTTTGTCCATCCTTTCGCTGCTCCGTTTTAAAAGTGGAGACAATCAGCCGCATCGCCCGGTCCCAGTCGGCATCAAAACAGGACATATCTCCCGTTTGCCGCCAATATTCATGCGCCAGCCGAATCACATAGCACAGCGAATCCACCTCCCATTTGCGTTCATGAATCCCCGGGCCCGGAGCCGGACGGTCCGACGCCCAGTGAGAGGGACGATTCATATCCTTGTAAAACGCATTCGCATAGGGGTCCAGCAGAACACATTTCGTCTGCCGACGGATCAGTCCGGCAATCAGCTGACGCAGCTTGGCATCTTTCTGAATCAGCGGCATATAGGGCCAGACCTGACAGGTCGAATCCCGCAGCCACATCGCATCAATATCGCCCGTAATAATGAAGGTGTCAGGTTTTCCATCGATGATTTCAAAATCCACGGTTGTATCGAGAGTGTTCGGAAAACAATTCTCAAACATCCAGGCCAGTTTGGGGTCGCGAATCTGCGGTTTGACCTGACGAATCGTCTCCTCCACCGCCTCGCTCACAAAGGTTCGCTTTTCCAGGGGCGGACGGCGGGAAACATATTGTTCAGCCGCATGCGAAACCCCGCCCGCCATCCATCCCAGCAAGGCCGTCCATTGAATCAATCTGCTTACGGCTTCCAGCCGAATCATCTTCAGTTCCTTTCCTGAATCGTGGAATTATTTGTCCAGCTGACTCAACGCAAAGGCGTACGCCCCCACCGATACGGCTCGGCTGGTTTCCATCACTGCCCGTCCGAGCCCTATCCGCTTCATCGAATCATAGCAAACCGTCCGCCGAGAGCCGGGAACGGTAATTTCTTTTACCTGCCCGGCCAGAAAGGCCCGGCGTCCCTCCTCACTTTCCAAATCAAAACACCGCTGGACCAGCCGGTTAAACTTCTTGCCGCTGTAGCTTTCCAGCTGCCCGTTCATTTCCGCCAGGACTGCGTTAATAAACAGTGGATACGCCGCCGACAGCCCGCCTCCGATAACAATCAATCCATCCAGCAGCGTAATGGCATTCGCCAGCGCGTCGCCGAGGACTTCGCCCAGTTCTGCATAGGCCCCGACGGCCGCCGCTCGATTCCCTTCCCGCTGTCCTATCCCGATTTCATAAATCTCCTTGGGGCTGGGGGCCTGGTCAAACGGAATCCCCGCCAGCCGGGCATAGGAACCCCGTACCGCACGGATGCTCACCCCTTCCTCTGCAAAACTGTTCGGATGCCGTTTCTGGCGGACAATCCAGATTTCGCCGGCCGCAGAGTTGTCCCCGACATACAGCCGGCCGTCCGCCACAATCCCGCCTCCGAATCCTGTTCCCAGCGTCACGCCGAACAGTTTCGAATAGCGTTTCGGAGAGCCGGCCTCCTCGAGCATCCGATTCACCTTCGGCAGGAAACCGGCAATGGCCTCTCCATACGCAAACAAATCGCCGTCGTTATTGATAAAAACCGGAATCCCAAAGGTCTCTTCGAGAAAGTCCTTGAGTGCCACACCGCCCGCATACGCCGGCAGATTCCCGACATTATCGATAATTCCGTTCGGATAATCCGCGGGTCCGGGAAAGGCAAAACTGATAGCCGCCGGCTTTGTTTTCAGTCGGCTGCTCACCTGCCGAAAGCCGCTGACCATCGTTTCCAGACTTTTGGCGAGGTCATTCGCATAGGCCGGCAGACGAACCGGCTCGACAATCTCCTCAAAACCCTGCATCGCCGAAAAGACAAAGTTTGTCCCGCCCGCATCGAGCGTCAAAACCGTCCTCGGGTCCTTCTTCCAATTCTCCATTTCCCTTTCTCCTAAACGCAAGGATTAAGCACAAACCGCCTCTTTTTTGGCTTCTTTCCACAGCGACAGGACCAGCAAATACACAAAACAGACCGCGGGAACCAAAAAGGCGTTCTGTCCCCAGCCGCTGTCCACAAACTTGCCCATCAAGAGCGGCACGACCGCCCCGCCTGCAATCGCCATACACATCAGACCGCTCAATTCACTGCTGTGTTTAGGGTCTTTTTCGACCGTAATCGAAAACAGCATCGGCCAGATATTCGCATAGCCCAAACCAGCCGACAGAACACCGAGCGGCGCCAGCATGGCATTGCCGAACATCAAAATCGCCGCTCCGGCAAGCCCCAGGACCGCTGAAATTACGAAAAACATCCGCGGCGTAATCCAATGGAGCACCACCGGTCCCAAAAGCCGCCCGGCTGTGAGCATCAGGAAGAAAAACGCCGGCCCGAACTTCGAGGCCGTACTCTCCGCCACACCCATCCCTTTCATCAGAGGCATTAAAAACCGCCCCATACACACCTCCGCCCCCACATACAGGAAAATCCCAAATACGGCAAAGGCAACGAACGGTTTGCCCAGCAGGGCCAAACTGGAACCGATGCTCGGCGGCACATCCGCCTTGCTTTCCTCAACCTTCAGCATCGCCGCCCAAATGAAGGTAATCAGCATCAGGATAAAGAATATCGGGAAGACCGCCCGCCAGCCCAGACGCTCCAGCAGAAAGAATCCGGCCGCCGCCGTCACCAGATAGGATGAGATGGTACTGCCGACCCCCTTGAATCCCTGCGCCAGACTCAGATTCCGGCTGTACTTGCCCTCGGCACCGACATCCCGCAGAATGGGATTGCCCGCCACCTGCAGCAGGGTTGTGCCGATGCCCAGCACAAAAATACACCCCAGCAGAAACGCAAACCCCGGCTCAAACAGACAGGGGATCAGCATCGCCGCCGCATTCAGCCCAAGCCCCAGCAGCAGCAGATTCTTCTTGCCGATTTTGGCCGCCAGAACCCCGCCCGGCACGCTGAACACCGCAAAAGCGATAAACACAAAAAACGACAGCAGCGTTGCCATCACATTGCTCAGCTGATAATTCTGACGCACGGCCTCCGAGAACGGCCCCATTGCATCGGCGACCCCCATCACAAAAAACGCCAGCAAAATCGCTCCGGTTTTGTTCTTCATATACTCCTCTTTTTCCGTTCCAATATTGATGATTTAGTTTCTTTCAATGTGAAAATCCGGCTTTATTGTTCTCGCGACATCGAATACGGTGCATCGTTCGGTCCGCTGCCCCATTTTTCATTGGGGACAGGTCCCATCTTCAGGTCCAGCCGACCTCCCTTCATCAACTCCTGATGTTTTAAATAAGTCCGGGTGATGGTTCGCCCGTTCAGTCTGGCCGACTGAATGTACCGATTTTCCGGAGAGTTCCCCCGGGCCGCAATGATAAACTTTTTACCATTTGACAATCGAATCACCGCTTCTTCAAACAGCGGTGAACCCAGCACATACTCGCCCGTCCCCGGGCAGACCGGGTAAAACCCGAGGGCCGAGAACACATACCATGCGGAGGTCTGCCCGTTGTCCTCATCCCCGCACAGGCCGTCCGGCGTCGGATGGTAGAGCCGCTCCATCACCTCCCGCACCCATTTCTGGGTCTTCCAGGGCTGCCCGGCATAGGCATACAGATAAATCATATGCTGAATCGGCTGGTTGCCGTGGGCATACTGACCGAAATTCATCACCGCCATCTCAATAATCTCGTGAATCGGGAAGCCGTAATAAGAGTAGTCATACTTGGGCGGCGTAGTAAAAACCGCATCCATTTTGGCAACAAACGCCTCCCGCCCGCCCATCAGGTCAATCAGCCCCTGCGGGTCATGAAACACCGACCAGGTATAATGCCACGCACAGCCCTCGGTAAAATCGCCGCCCCATTTCTCCGGAATGAACGGGCTGGCCCAGGTGCCGTCTTTGTTGCGGCCCCGCATAAAATTCGTGGAGGAATCAAACAGATTTCGATAATACTGAGCCCGCCTGCGGAACCGCTCGATTTCCTCCTGCGGACGGCCCAGGGCCTGCGCCAGCTTCCAGATGGTAAAGTCATCATAACTGTACTCAAGTGTCCGTGCAGCACTTTCCCGGATGCCGACATCGGACGGGATGTAGCCCAGCTCGTTGTAATACGATACACCCATCCGCCCCACTGACCCAAGCGGTCCGGCATTCTCCGTATTCTTCAAAATCGCCTCATACAGGGTCTGGATGTCATACCCCCGGATTCCCTTCAGGTATGAATCAGCAATAATCGCCGCCGAATGCGAGCCAATCATACAGTCCCGATGTCCCGGGCTGGCCCATTCCGGCAGCCATCCGCTTTCCCGGTAGGTATTGGCCAGGCCCTCCATCATCCGCGCATTTTCCTCCGGATACAAAATCGTCGTCAGCGGGAAGGCCGCGCGGAAGGTATCCCAGAAGCCGTTGTCCGTGTACATCGGCCCCGGCAGCACTTTGCCGTTATAGGGGCTGTAATGCACGACCTGCCCCTGTGCATCCACCTCTGTAAAATCCCGCGGAAACAGCAGGGTGCGGTACATTGCCGTATAGAAATTCTGATACTGCTCTTTCGTTCCGCCGCGAACCTCCATGCGTCCGAGGTGTTCATTCCAGACAGCCCGCGCCTTCCGGCAGGTCTGGTCAAAGGTGTCGCTTGCAACCTCCCGCTTCAAATTCAATTCCGCCTGCTCCAAACTGATAAAAGACGAGGCCGCCTTGAGGCAAACCGGCTCATTGCGGCGGGTCTTCAACCGAACCGCCGCCATCACATGCTCGCCCTTGTGTTCCAGAGCCCCTTCGCGAATCTGCCCTTCATTCCAGACAATCACCTCCTCGAAATCACGGTCAAAAACCACCACAAAATAATTGGCAAAATTGTCGGGCACGCCGCCGTTGTGATTGCGGCAGTATCCGACAATCTTTCGCTCCGCCGGAACAGCCTTCACCCACGAGCCCTTGTGAAAACCGTCCACAATCACATAGGAAGCCTCTGAATCGGGAAACCAAAACCGGAATTGAGCCGCCCGCTGCGTCACCGTCATCTCCGCCGTCGTATCAGGATCCGCCAGATACACCTTGTAATAGTACGGTTTGGAGACCTCCGTCTTGTGCGAAAACCAGCTGGCCCGCTTCTCTCCATCAAATACCAGCTGGCCCTCCAGCGGCATCAGCGCAAACGCTCCGTAGTCATTAATCCACGGGCTGGGCTGATGCGTCTGACGAAATCCGCAAATCTTGTGTGCATCATGCTGATAAATCCACCCGTCGCCCATCTTGCCTGTCTGCGGCGTCCAGAAATTCAGTCCCCGCGGCAGCCCGACCGCTGGATACGTATTGCCTGTCGAAAAACCAAACCACGAATCCGTTCCCACCAGCGGATTGACATAATCAACGGGTTCCGCCGTCTTCTGTTTTGCCGCTCCGCAAACAGCCTGCAGAGCAGCCAATACCGCAATCCCGACTCCGTTCCGCCACATCTTCCATCCCGTCTTCATCTTCACTCCCGTATTGATTGGTTGGTTTCCTTGTTTCCGTAAGCCGCCGCCAGGGCCCAATATGCTCGGGCCGCCGCCGACGGATACAGCAGTTTCCATTCCTGAATCGGTTCCGGATTCGGCCGGTCCCATCGTTTCGAATAGCGTCCTTCCTTGTCCCTCACCTGCTGATGAACATACTCCATCCCTTTTCGGGCCGCCTGCCGCCACTCTTCCTGACCGGAAACCTGCCACAATTCCAGCCATGCCTCAATCAGGGTAAAGGCAAACATCGCTTCACAGTGCAGGGCCCCTGTTTTTTCATCCATCCAGCGTTCTCGGGCAGCCAGCGCCGTCCGCCGGGCCTTCTGCAGATACTCTTCGCGCCCGGTCAGCTGATACAAAAGGAGCCAGCAGCGAATCGGCATGGCGGAGTTGTAGGTCCATTTTCTCCGGCCGAGCCGCCCATCCTGCCGAATGTGGTCGAAAAACAGCCCATCCTCATCCTGAAGCGTGTTTTCCAGCCAGTCCAAAAGCCGCTGTGCCGTTTTTAGAAAGCCCATGTCTTTCGTCAGTTCGCAATAGCGCAGACAGGCAAAGGCCGTCGGCGCCGTCGAACAGGTATTTCGTCCGCGTCCGGGGGAAACCGGCTCCTGGCGCCACCAGATGCCGCCCTGCGGCGCTTCGCCGCTCAGGCAAAACTCAATGGTTTTCCTCGCCTGCAACAGAAAGTCTTTCTTTCCGCAGGCCTCATAGGCATCCAGCAGCCCCATCGCAATCCAGGCATTGTCATCATAATACCGCTCGATCTTCTTTCGCCCTTCCGGCAGACAGTCGTATCCGCCGATGCCGTTTTCCTGCACCCAATACGACTGCAGAAAGCCGATCAGCTCCTCCGTCTTTTGGCAAAAAACGGCATCCACTTTTGCCGCCTGCGCATACGCCAGCAGCAGGATGGAATGTCCCCAGGCATAGGCTGGTGCCGTGCGGCTTTGGTCCTCCGAATACCCGCCGCCCGGCAGTCGATGGTCTCGCTCGATTGTCTCCAGTGTCTCCCGTCCCCATGTCTGGAATACCTTGCCGGGCGGCAGGTTTTCTCCGCGGGCATACGGCCTTACGCCCGGGCCTGCAAGCCCAACAAGAAAGCACAGCCCCCAACCCATCCAGAAGGTTTTGTATTCTACTGCACCTTCCACTCGAGAATGCCTCCGGAAAAGCCGTCCTGCAGCTGCACTTCCAGCCGAACCGCCTGCGTCTGAATGGGCTCAAACGCTGCACGGCTCCAGCCGTCCTTGACAACCGGATAGTTCCCTGAAATGTTCACCGGCTTCCACGCTGTCCCTTCCAGAACCAGCAGACGCCACGATGCCGGCACTCGGCACTGCCCGATGCCTGTATCATCAAACCAATAGACTTCAGATTTCGACAACGTTTGCGGCCTTTCAAACCAGACCTGCACCCATTCCGTCGTCCCCTTTCGATCCCACCAGGTAAATCGCGGAATAGAATGGTCTGCGGAACGGCTCGGCTCAAGGCCGTCGCATAAAGCCGATATTTCATCGTGCAGATAGGAAGCCGTTACAGAAGCCAGCGGCGGCCGAGGAAATGTCTGGAGGTTCCATTCTTTCGCGTCCGCGCCTTCTCCAATCACCGGAAAAGCGGATATCCGCAGCCGCGCCGCCCCCATCGGAATCAGGGTCACCGTCTCGACCGGCTCATCGGACCGAACCGGGCTGTCCTGCAGCGGACTGCACAGACCGTATTGATCCAGCGTCCAGCTGACAATTTTCTTTGCCGTTGTTTTCAACTCCAGCGGCACCGCCTCATGCGTAAATGGAAAATTATCAGCCGGCCAGGACTTTCGAATGAGTTCAAATCCGTCCTCCGGCCGAGTCCCCTTCAGCACCAGGCCATAATTCCACGACGACGCCGGGTAAATTTCATAAGAAGGCCATTGCTCCTTCCGGACATCCGCCCGCCACTTGGAATCCCATACGGCAGTCTTTGTGCTGTCCGCCCGCACATACAGTTCCTGAATCTTCAGTGAGAACGTCAGCGGCCCATAGGAAACGCTTGCACTGCTGTGGTTGGCCGTCCACCGCTGCACCCGCAGCTCCATCGGCAGATTCAGCACCACCCGGTCTCCGTCCCGCCAGGTGCGCTCCAACCGAATGTATCGGCCCGACTTCGGTTCTATCGACACATGCTGTCCGTTGAGCTGCACAGAGGCCTTTGAACACCATGAAGGCACCCGCAGATACAGCGGGAAAACCGTCGGCTCAGACAGCCGCACCGTCAGCCGCACCTGTTCCTCAAACGGATAGTTCGTTTCCTCGTCGAGGATGACCTGAACTCCTTTGCCGACTTTGGCCTTGACGCGGCAGGCCGCGTACAGCGCTGCACAAAGCCCGCTGTCCGGGGTCGCCCACCAGAGCGACTTGGCATAATTCGGCCAGCCGTGGGAATGGTTATGCTGACAGCACCGGTGGCTGAACGGATTCATCAGCAGAAACGGTCCCTTGTTGTCCAGACCCGGATGGTGGTCCGCCCCGCTGCTGACCGGCTGATTCGGCGCCGTCAGGTACCGCAAGGCCCGAAAATCCGGCATCACCGCCGCCGGATACGTATTCAGCGCAACCTCCTCGCAGTGGTCCGCCCAGAATGGGTCTCCGGAGATGCGCATCATCATTTGGTCGGAAAACATCTGTTCGACAATGCCGCAGGTCTCAATGCACTGCCGCGGGTCGTCAAATCCAACCCGGCAGTTTTCATCCCCGCCGAACATCCCTCCGGGCACCTGTCCGAAACGCTTCCGCACCTGCCAAAAGTTTTTGTAGGCAAACTCCAAATCGCGGGAATTGCCGCTCAGAAGAAAATAAACCGCCGGCTCCCGAAAACCCTGGGCGATATTTACATTGTGCCAGTTGGGCAGGTCGCCTTCCATTCGCCAGTCGGCCGTCCGCCGGTGAATCTTTTCCGCCAAATCGAGCAGCGGCTTGTCGCCCGTATGATTGTACAGCCACAGCACGCTGTACAAATTGTCTCCGCCGCGCATCCGCTGCCAGTAGCCCGTCAGAAACTTTTCCTCCGGCACAGTCAACTGATAGGCGAAATACCGCCGCATCAAGTCCAAAACACGCTTATCGCCGCTCCAGTCATAATACGACTGAAGACAATACAGCATCACCATATTGCCCCAGTAGTCCCGCGAGCCGTCCTCCAGACGCATATCCGGCCCGAAATCCCCATCCGGACGCTGACTGCGGAGCACCCCTTCCATCCAAAACTTCGTCTCTGCTATCATCGCCGGCTCATTCAGCAGATATGCCAAATCCTGATAGCCCCGCAGCCAATACGGCACTTCCTCCCAGCCCCATTTGCCCCTGCCGTCCGCACTCAGCCAGGCATTGTCTTCTTTCTGCAGCCAGGCGCTGATTTCCTCCAGATTCCCTGTCATTCCGTCCCGCTGCCTCTTGAGATATTCTCTCAGCCAGCCCTTCGGCTCAATCGACCCGACCGGCAGCTCCAGAAAATAAACCGGCTTCAGAGGCGCTCGGCTGCTGACATAATGCGGATTCACCGAGGCAGCATCCGGACGCTCGACAACCGTAATGGAATCTGCGGCCGCTAGTCCCGCCCATAGGGAAATTACTAAAAAACACCTCTGGATTGTCATAAATTCATCCTTTGTCTTGCTGTCCGCATCCTTTTATCAACCGTCCTGAGAAAGCGGAATTTGTACCGTCATTTTCCCTCGTGACGGCAGAGAGGCCTTTGAACGGGTCCTGAAACAGATGTCCGTCTATGGAAGAGTGCCGCTTCGGAGAATAGGAAAATGCCGGCCGTCCTTTGTGCCGTTTTTAAAATCTCCTATCGTCTTTTGCGCCGGCCGTCCGCTGTTTTTATTCCTGTTCCGTCACATAGGCAAACCCGGCATCGATATATTGGCCTCCGCCGGTCTGTCGGCAGGCAATCGCCAACACATTGCTGCCCGGCCTTAGCGCCGCCCGTGCCTCCGGAGAAAGGGGAATGATTTGATAATCAGTAGAGTACCCTTCCAGTTTAGCCGCCAGGACACCGTTGATATACACGTCAGCATCCTCATCGTGATGAATCAGCAGGCCCAAGTCCGGACGAATCTCTTTGTCCAGCGAAAAGGTCCGCCGCAGCCAGATGGCCGGCGTGTTCCACACGGTCCGCACCCGGCTGCCGGGCGTGCCGCGTGTTCCAAACCCGCCGGGCCCGCGCTTCCAGCCCGCCGAGGCCGCATCAAACCGCACCTGCATCCAGTTTTCCGACGGCTTCTCAAAGGTATAGAACCAGATTTGGGCACTGTCCCGCGAGGTCGGAACCACTTCTGTAATCACCGGCGGCTTCGGCAGCGGGGCCCAGGTTCCCTGCACACGTTCAGCACGAGAGACCCATTTTTTCCAAACCTCCGGATTGTCCATCAGGCGAATAAAGACCCCGCCGACAACGGGCCGGGCCTGAAATCCCTGATGTCTGGCGTTGTGCGTCCAGTACCAGTCCGTCATCGGCACCCGGTCCGGCGTCTCGTTCAGAAACCGCACAATCGGTGCAATCAGGGCTTTAAAATCCTCCTCTTTGCCTGTCAGACATGCCGTCCAGACAATCCAGTCCAGCTTCGTATAGTCGCTGCGGTTATCCAGCGGCAGCCCGTAGGGCTTCTGAACCTTCCGATAGAACGCCATCTCCTTTTCCGCCACCGACGAAGGAAACAGATTCAGTTTCAGCAGCCGGTCCCAGACCAGATTGTACTTCTGGCTCCAGGTGCCCGGCTTGTCAAACGCCAGCCGGTAGTGGTCCCCGTCGTCAGCCATCTGCATCCACTGTTTGGCATACTCTTCCGCCGTTTTGCGATAGACGGCCGCTGTCTCTTTCTGTCCCATCATCTCCGCCATCTTCGCATAGGCCCCCAGCGCTGTAATCGCCTTCATTGACAGATTAACATTGTGTGCCAAATGCCCTGCGAAATCATCAGTGCACAGCTGATTTTCGGGGTCCAGTCCTTTTGCCTTCAGATATTCCGCCCAGCGGGTCAAGATGTCCCAGTAGCGGCGGGCAAACTCGATATCCCCTTCGGCCTCGACCACCGCCGCCACCAAAAGCAGCATATTGCCGCATTCCTCTACGGGCATCTGGTTCTCTTCCGAATGCTCGCCCCCTCCGTACACCTGCCCCATCGCGTGCGGATAGGTTCCGATGTCATGCGGTGCAAACGGGAATTTCCATCGCTCGCTGCGTCCGTATTCGAGAATCGGCACAAACGACGCCTTTGCGAGCGTCGGATTCAGCAAAAGCACCTGCGGGGCAAACGGATAAAAGACATCCACCGTTCCCATACAGCCGTTGCTGAAGTTCTCCTTGCTGAACATCAGGGGCATGCCGTTTGTGTCGGCCGCAATTTTATTAGCCCCGAGCGCCTGCCGATACGCCAGACAGCCGATGGCGACATAGTCGGCGCCGCCCGCCTTGTACAAATCCTCCATCAGTTCTGCATCAAACCGCTCACACGCCTGTTCAAGAGACTCATACTGCTTGTCCGACTCGACGAGGAGAGTCTGAATGGTCTTGCCGTTCCGTTTCCAGTAGGCCTGCAGCCGCTTGCCGAAATACAGAATCGATTCAATATCATCATAGGCCAGAATAGCCCGACAGGTTTTGCCGTCTCCGCCGACCTTGCCCAAATCAAACTGCATCGCCATCACCGGTGCATTGTCGCGAACGGCCCGCGGCATCTGCCGGTCCATCTGGGTCGGCAGCACTCCCTTGTCCGTAAACTCCCTGCGGCAGTCCTCCGCCTTGGCAATGACGGTCTGCACCGGCTGCTTATCCGATGCCGCCAGATAGAAATACCCCCAGTCAATCCGCACATCATCGCCTTTGCGTCCAAGGACGTTCTGCTGTCTCGTACCGGCTTTTAAGACCTTCAGGCCCTCGATCGAAGGCGTCTCCCAAACAACCTCCTGCGACGGCTCGTTAACCGCCAGTTCCATCCCGGCATCCAGATACACGCTGACCGCGTGATTCATCCCGTCTAATGCAGAGCAGCGCCATGTCAGATACACCACCGGCCGACTCATCAGGTCAATATTATCCGGCAGGGCCGCCTGCAGAAACTCCATCTGGAGCCGAACACCGGCCCCTTCAAAGGTATAAATCGTTCGAGTCGGCAGCACCGAAAGGCCTGTCTGCCTGAGCACCGGAAGCTCCGCTGGCTCTTTGCCCATCAAGCGATACGTCGTCCCGTCAATCCGCACCAGCGATGTAAGCGGATGAGGCCGTCCGGTCCAGTGCCGTGTGACATCCCCATAGAGCGTATCCGAAGCCGACCAGATGCTGAAATACGGGTCGCAAACCACCAGCGGCACCGAAGGCGGACGCACCAGAGAGGAGGCCGGCAGCCCCCACGCAGAGGCAAACAGCCCATGCAGACAAACCGCCGAAATAACCCAGAAACCGATTCCTTTCCGTCCTGCTGTACTCGTTCGAATCATTCTCATCTCCATCGTTACCTTGTCGTTTTTCAGCCAAATTCTCATACGTTTTGCAGCACAAAACACTTACAGCATCCCGGACCATTCCGAGGCCAGCATCGCCAAATCCCCGAAATCCACACGGCAGTCCTGATTCAGGTCCGCATAGGGATACCCCCACTGTCCGCAGGCATCGGACGTCTGCACGGTCTCGAGGGCCAGGCCGACATCGATAAATTGTCCGCCGGCAGTCTGACGGCAATGCACAGCAATCAAATTGGATTGGCCCGCCCGCAGGGCTGCACGAGCCGCCTCGGTTATCGGAAGATAGACATAACTGGTCGTATAATTGGGAACCGCGGCCGCCAAAACGCCGTTCAGATACACCTCGGCATCTTCATCGTGATGAATTCGAAGCACCAGACGATTCATCTGCTCCGACGTCAGCGACGGCAGAGTAAATGTACGCCGAATCCAGATGTCCGACGTATTCCATTCCGTTCCCACCACGGCACCCGGCGTACCCGTCGTCCCGAATCCTCCGGGGCCTTCCGACCAGCCGGCATCATTGAATCCTTCATTCATCCAGCCGGAACTCGGCTGACTGGTTGTATAGCGCCAGGTCTGAGCCGTTTTTTCCGACGTCGGAACCACGCTTTCAAACGAACGGTTCATGGCATTCGACTGACGAATCGCCCCCACATCGGCCTTGATGACTTTTCGGTCATAGGTAATCAGACCGTTGATTTCCACTTCCACATCCGTAATCTGGGTATAAACACCGGCACTGAGACCCAGTTCATCCCGCAGACCGGCCAGCTGCTGGATATACGCATCATACAGCTGTGCCAGCTCCTGGCCCGTGTTGACCATCGTGTAGCCCCATGAATTGGGATTCCACATATGTCCCTCCACCCGCATGCCGATGCCGCCGTATTCTCCGCAGACACTGGCTCGGGTTTCCGTCGGCGCCAGCCCGCCGGGGGCCGGGTAGCTGTGCGTATCAATGATATGTCCGACCGGATGGTCTACCCAGCCGCTGGCATTCGAAACCAGGCGAGACGGGTCCTGCGCCATGACCTTCTGCGTCAGACGCACCGTATCATACTGGCCCCATCCTTCATTAAAGATCACCCACATAATGATGGAAGGATGATTGCCCAGCTTCTCAACCATCTGCTCCAGCTCCCACTCAAATTGAGTGCGCAGGTCGCCGGACGGGACACTCCGCATGCTGGGCATATCCTGCCAGACCAGCAGCCCCAGTTTGTCCGCCCAGTAGTACCAGCGGGCCGGTTCAATCTTCACATGCTTGCGGACCATATTGAAGCCGAACGCCTTAATCATATCCAAATCCCACTTCAGCGCCTCGTCCGTCGGAGCCGTATAGAGCCCGTCCGGCCACCAGCCCTGGTCCAGGGGGCCGATCTGGAAGACAAATTTGCCGTTCAGCAGAAGCCGCTGGACGCCGTTGACCTTCCCGATGCCGACTTTGCGCATTCCAAAATAACTCTGCACCTCATCGAGCACCTGAGACCCCTGTTTAATCCGCACTTTCAAATCATACAGATACGGGTCTTCCGGCGACCAGAGCCGAACGTTCCGCAGCCGCAGTTTCAGGTCTTCCCCCGCCGCTCCGCTCACCTGACCGGCTTTCTCGGTTCCCTGATAGGCAACGGCTTCCACCGTCAACCCCTGCGCAGAACCGCGGACAAATGCCTTCACCCGCACCAGCTGATTGTCGACATCCGGCACAATCTTGATGCGCTCAATCGATACTTCGGGCACCGGTTCCAGCCAGACCGTCTGCCAGATGCCCGTTACGGCCGTGTACCAGATGCCGTTCGGGTTCAAATCCTGCTTGCCGCAGGCAATCGCCTGGCTGTTGGTCGGGTCATACACCCGCGCAATCAGTTCCTGCGGGCCGCCGGATGTCAGATGCGGAGTAATATCGAAAAAGAAGGGGTCATACCCGCCGCGATGAATCCCGACCGACGTACCATTCACGAACACCTCCGCCTCCCAGTCCACCGCTCCGAAATGCAGCAGAATCCGGCGTCCCTGCCAGGCCGACGGCACGGTGAAAGTCCGACGATACCACAGACGCTCATGATGCTCCATCACACCGGAAATCGCCGATTCCACCGGAAAGGGAACCAGAATCTCGCCGGAGAGATTTTGTCCTGTCGGCACGGGGTCCCCCGCATTGCCCGGCTGATACTGCCAGAGCCCGTTGAGGTTCAGCCAGTCCGAACGAACCAACTGCGGACGCGGATACTCCGGCAAAACGGCCGAGGGTTCAACCTGCTGCGCCCACGGAGTCATCAGCGGGGCCTGCTTGAGTGTCCAGGCATAGCCCGTCGTTCCCAAAAGAATCAGAAGAAAAACCGCTGCCGCCCATACTCCTGAACATTTCCTCATGGCTAAATCCTTTCCCATCTGTTTTTCATTCGGCGAATTTATCGTCCGCTCCGATTAACACAGGCATCCTGTCCGGGAAGCGTGCAGATAAGCCATTCCTCCGCCAGATACACCAAATCTTCCATATCAATCACACAATCCAGCGTGAAATCGGACAAGGCATATCCCCACGCACCGCACTCATCATCCAGAACCGTTACAATCACCGGCTCGACCTCCAGTCCGTTATAGTCCGGGTCTTCGGCACTTTCGACCGTCACCGAAAGAGCAATCTCCTGTCGGTCATTTTCCAGTTCATTGTCATCCACCGCCGTAATCAGCACCGCCTGCGGCACATTCCAGTCCAGCAGCGTAAAGGTCAGGGAAGTCTTGTCCAGAAGCACTTGCCCCCGCTGCTGCTGTTCAGCCAGATGCACCGTCACAGTTCCTGCAGGCGGATTTTTCAGAGAGAAGAACAATGGCCCCTGCCCGCCGTTTTCAGGAATTGTTAAGTCCGCCGGCTCTGCAATAATGCCGGCATATTTGACTTCATAGAAAAGAAGTTCTGAAACATCCAGTGCTCGGCTGCTGATGCGGACTTCATCAATCAGTCCGTAAAACCGGTCGGTATGTACTCCGTTGTACAACCCTCGCGCCACCGACCAGCCGCCGCCGTGCCAGTCCGCCCCGACTGAATCATCCGCTACCAGCCGCGTATCCGGGCTGCCGGAAGCAGCCAGATTCGTTTCGGCGAGGAGCTGATAGCCCATCTGCTCTGCGGCATCATTCAAATACAGCCGCAGCCGCTGCCCGTCGCAGACCGCCGCCATATGGTACCACCGGCCGTCATAACGAATCAGCCCCGGCGCCGAAACCGCCTCGTGCCAGTACCCCGAAACATCCGCAAATTTAATCGCGACGGCATCCGTCGGAAGAAGCTGAAAATACAGGGCCGCCAAAGAACCGTTTATCGTCGCCACATTCCTCCCGTCTCGGCCGACAATCGTCCGATAGCCGCTGCTGCCGGTCGGTTTGAAAGAGGCCTCGATCGTAAAGGCAAACGGCTCCCACGTTTCCAAATCCAGCAGAACATCCGACCGCCCCGTCGAGGAGGTAAACAACCCCGGAAACGCATCCTCATTCTGAAGACTGAACTGGTTGGCCTCCTGACTCTGCGGAACCGTCGAGGCAGGCACATCCGTTCGATACCAATGCCCGGCAAATGTATCCGACCAGCAGGATAAATGATTGCCGTTGCCGGATGCATCCAGCACCGCCGGATAAAATGCACCGTTGGCCAGTCCGCCGTGCGGGACCCGTGCATCCGCCGGGCCTTCTTCAAACCGCCAATAGGCCATCACGCCGGGCATGCCGCGGCGGCTGCACAGAAAATCCTCCGGCGACAAAGCCGCCTGACTGATTCGCACCTCATCGATATAGCCGTAGGCCCGGTCCGTATGTCCGCCGTTATACAGCCCTCGTCCTACGGACCAATCCCCCGCGTCCCAATCCGCGCCGTCACCGGCGCCAGCTGTCAGGGAGGTATTCGGGCTGCCGCTGGCGGCAATGTTGGTCTGCGCAATCAGTCTGTAGGCCGTATCAACCCCCAGCTCCATCAGATACAGCGAAAGCGTTTGTCCGTCGCTGACTGCGGCCATGGCATACCACGGAACCCCCACCCCGTCCGGATTTGTCGGATAATCAAAACTGGTAAAAACATTCGTCGCTGAAACCGCCTGATGCCAGTACCCCGATACATCGCAAAACTTAACGGCCAGACGATTGTTCGGCGCCGCCTGGAAATACAGCGCCGACAAGGCCGGCGTACCTGTGTTCGTTCCGTAGCTGTCCCGGCCCACAATCGTCCGATACCCGCCGTTCTCCAGCTTAAAAATCGCTTCGACCGTAAACGCCGCCGGTGTCATTGCCTGCAGCTCATCCGCCGAACACCACATCGCCGGTCCGCCGCCGGTATTCTTCACACTCAGCGTATTCACAGCCCCGGTCTGCGGAATCGGGGTTACGCCGACCTCCGAACGATAGGCATACCCGCCGCCCCCGCCTGTCTGCCACACACTCAAATGATTTCCTCGCCCTGTCACATCCAAAATATCCGGAGCATACACCCCGTCGGAGGCTGTATGAACGACAGCACTGCCAGCTTGACCGTCCTCAAACCGCCAATACGCCGCCGCTCCCGCATTCTCCTCAACAGCCGGTGCCGGCTGCGGCACCCCCCGCGTAGCAATCCCGTGCAGAACCCCCTGTCCGTCAAACCACATCGGGTCCAGACAAATAAAACGATTCCAGCTGATTTCCGTATCCGTTTTCTGATGATAAATATGCCACAGATTGCCCCGGGCATCCTTCACGATTGCCCCATGCCCCGGGCCGTAAACCCCATTCCCGCCGGCAACAATCGGGTTGCCCGCATATTTCGTAAACGGCCCCATTGGATTCGCCGCCGTCGCATATCCGACCGCATAATAGGGTGAATCCGCCCCGCTGCCAGAATAAACCAGATAATACATTCCGTTGTGTTTGAGCATCCAGGGCCCTTCCGTCACCGAACCCCAGCGCATCTCCCACGACTGCGACGGCTCGAGAATCATCTGCCGCGTGCCCATCAGCTGCGTCGGACTGGACATCCGCTGCACATAAATATGCCCGACATCGCTGAAATACAGATAAAGACTGCCGTCATCATCCTGAAACAGATGGGCGTCAATAAAGCCGTTCAGCAAAATGCCCTGATTCACAAACGGCCCTGTAGGCTTGTCTGCCATCGCCACCCCTATTTTGAAATCCTGCGTATAATACAGATAAAACTTTCCATCGGCCTGATTGTAAAACACATCGGGCGCCCAGACATTCACCCCGCCGGGCACAAAAACCTTCGGCCCCTTGCTCCAATGAACCAAATCATATGAAGTATAAACATGATAACTGACATTATCCCCCGTCGGATACAAATAATAGATTCCGTTGTAATAAAGAACCGCCGGGTCCGCCGGACCGATTTCCGAGATAATCGGATTGGTGTAGGATACTGCCCCCTGCAGCCCCGCTGAAAAAACCAACCCCATCAAAACCATTGCTGTCCACAGGATTTTCCGACTGCTGACTTGATCCATACTTTTCTCCTGATTTCACCCGCCTGCCGACAGAGGGACCGCATTGCTTTTTCAGATTTTTCGCCCGGTGAGACGAAAACAGACCTGAATACCCCCCATCTTCATGAAAACATTTCTGCTATTTTTTTTGAAGAAGCGGATGGAGATTTCTCTCCATCCGCTTCCCCTATCGCCAACTGGATCCGCCTTACCGAAAGACGTTCCTTACAAACAATCCGGATACAGACCGCAGTTGAGCCACTGAGCGGCAATCTGAGCCAAGTCTCCGAGGTTCACAATGCAGTCGCCGTTCAGGTCATACTTGGCATCCGGACGAGCGGAGGTGACGCAGACCGACTGGCCGGTCGCCAGATTGTAAATCGCCGCTATCTCCATTTCCGACAGCGGATAATTGTACAATTTGACTTCATCAATCTGACCGGCAAAGAAGTTCAGATTCGTCTGCAGCGACCCGATTCGCAGAACCTGCGGTTCGTCCTTGGTGCCCAGCGGACCGGTGCCGGTCGCCTGCAGAACCCCGTCCACATACACGCACATCTGACCAGTCTGGGCATCGCGCGTTGCCACACAGTAATGCCACTGACCGTCATTCACAACTTTCGTGGACTGAATGGTCGTTTGAGCCCCGCTGATATCGCCGATTCCGAAACTGAACACACTGCCGCGCAGTGTGGTGCCGAAATCATTGTGATTCCAACCGGTAACTTCACCGTCCACCAAACCTTGCCCGTCAAACCAGCCGTTGCCCACACCTGCTGTGGATGTCGTCTTAATCCACATGGCAATCGTCATGCCGTTCTGGATGGTTCGCGGAATCTCAACCGCTTCGTCAACACCATTCAGCGAAATGCATTGTCCCTGCACACCGGCTTCATACGTTACCGGCAGTTTAACCGCCGTTCCGTGATAGCCGCCGACCGAATCATCCAGATTGTTCTCAAAGGAATACCAGGCCACCAGCCGCTTGACTTCCAGATAAGCCGGAGCGGAACTTGCCGTTACGGGACTGTCGTTGCTGACCACACAATAATAGTGCCGTTTCCAAAAAATAATTTTAGCATTTTCTAAATTCAAGACTTGCGCGA
>JBBFLK010000014.1:0-49339 GCA_037479115.1 Anaerohalosphaeraceae bacterium
GCAAAAGCCCGATAATCGCTATCACCACCAGCAGCTCAATCAGCGTAAATCCCTTTTTCGGCCGACGTAAAACAGCTTTGCTTTGGTACATCATTTCTTTCTCTCTCTGTTAAGGTTTCGATTTCCAGTTTGGCTTACGAATTGACGTTTATGGCTCCAGGACAAGCACCGGTGCCCCAAACAGGCACCAGTCGCCGTGTTCTTCGTTAAATCCGGCAGGCACCTGCTTGCCGGGATGGGTCGTTGCCGCCAGGGTCAGAAATCGATCCTGGGGCCTCAGCTCCACAGAAATTCGGCAGAACTGGCTCTTCTGAACAGCCGGCTGGTAGAACCGCACCTTGCCGTCTACGAGCACATACAAATCCGCCAGACCGTATTCCGGCGCCGTGGCAGAGATGCCTCCGACAGAATCAAACCGAAGGATGGCAGCTCCCTTGAGGGCCTGCCGTATTGCTTCCAAATCAAACGTGATGCCCTGATTGGCATGCAGGAAAATCGCAGGACTTGCCGCATTCCCGTAATAAACCCCGTTCAAAGCCAGACCGGGACCGCCGCCGCCGAACGTCTGCTCCGTCCCATTGACAATGCTCACATAATAGCGGCTGTTGGTAACCGGACATTCCTCAAAAATATCCCCCCGACTGGAGACAATCTGACGCCCGCGGGCGCTGTTCGGCACAAATATCCCATCAATAAACGGATGCCAGTCCACCGTGCGGTAACGATTGTCCGCCTCCGGAAAACGCCAGTAGTAATACTCATCCATCCGCATTCCGCGGGCTGTAGCCGGGTCAATTCCGCATTCCAGGCAGCCCGTTCCCAGTCCGTTGCCGCCGCCGACCATATCCGCCAGATTCAGCGTCCGCTGTCCCTTCCAGACCATCTGGGTGCGGGTATCAATTCGCTGGGCAAAATGCGTCTCTTTGAGGGAAATCTCCTCTACAGTCCCTCCGCCGTCGCGGACTCGGCGGGCCTGGCCGGCCTCCACCGAATGTACATCCTGCTCACCGCGGCCGGTAACGAGGGAGGTTCGTCCTTTTGTCACATGCAGTTCAACCGAACAGTCCACATTCGCCTGAACCCCAAACTCCGTCCCCAAATCCACAATCCGCATCCCATTGGCCAGGACTGTAAAACCGGACGCATAATCCGGCACACGGGCATAGACCCGTCCATAGGACAGCGAAAGCATATTGTCGGATTTGCAGACAAATTCCGCCGGCCCTTCAATCACAACCCGCGCCCCGGAGTAAAACTCCACTTCAATCAGTCCCGACCGAAGAATCCGGGGCGTATCCGTATTGTACAGCAAATCCTGAATCTTCAGTCCTTCTTCTCCATTCTGCCACCTGGGCTCTACCGCTTCGGCGACAAAGGCAACCGGCTCCCGTTCCGGCAAAAACTTCACCGAAGCGAAAAAAATCACCAGCGCCGCCATCGAGGCCGTCAAAGCCCACAGCGCCGCTTTCTGCCGGTCCGGACGATACACCGTCTTAGGAACCGGCCGAGCAGCCGGCTCCTCGTCTTCCTCCGGCAGCTCGATCGAAGGAGCCACTCGCTCCTCCTCTGCAAACAACTTCAGCAGATGGAACTGTTCATCAATCTCGTTCACCGTCCCCAGCGAGGCCGACGGAATCACATTGCTTTTGCGAAGAGCCGATGCCACCAAATAAAAATCCATCGAATACCGCAGCGCCTCGGCATTCTCCGACAGCAGTTTGTTCAGATGCGCAATCTGCTCGTCCGATGCCTCGTTCTCGAGCATCTGATACAAAAGCAAATCCAGCTCTTCACGTCGGAATTCGTCCATCCACTGTCCCCGTTTTACGCCTGCAGCCGGACACACTGCACCAGTTGGCTGTGAATCCGGCTTAAAATCTTATACACATTGACAACCGAAAGCCCCAACAGCACCGCAATCTGCTTGGGCTTGAGGTCCTGATAATAGCGAAGTTCAATAAACCGCCGACTGCGAGGACTGAGCTGCTTTAGACACCGCTTGAGTTTCTCCAGCACTTCTTCGCCTTCTTTATCCAGCGTCCGACTGGCCGCCATCACCTGGTCAAAAAGACCGCTGTTCAAATCCACATGCACTGTCCGGTCTTTCTTCTTGCGGTATTCAAGAATCTTATAATAGGCCACCTGAATTCCCCAGGCCACGAAATCCTCAATCGGACGGCACTCTTCGTACTTCTGCCACATCGTATGAACCGTCTCCTGCAGGATGTCGTCAGCGTCTTCAAAATTGCGGACCACACTCAAAATAAAGGCGTATATCCGCATCTGCTTCTGCATCAGCAGGTTCAGAAATTCATCCGGCTTTACCTGGTCTTTTTTGTCCACTATTCACTCTATCGAATAATCTTTCCTTTTGTAGTGCCCGAAAATGGGAAAAATTAGACACGAAAAACACCAAAAAATGTTCGTTTTTTTAAAATTTGATTAAATAAAGACAAGGCATACCTTTTATTGGAATGTTTAACGAAAGCCGGCTGTTTTAAGAAAGGGTGGAAGAAGGGATTCGAACCCTCGACCCTCAGAACCACAATCTGATGCTCTAACCAGCTGAGCTACTTCCACCGCACACGCCGCCGAAAACCGGCAGCCCAAAAAGGACATCCTATCGGACAAGAGGCCGCTTGTCAATCCCCTCCCAAAAACGCCCGATTTTCCGAGTTTGTTTTTCTTTTTTGCGGCTTGATTTGCCCCCGATGTCCCTTATAATTGTTCCCCCGATAAATCCAAAACAATCTGCTTTAAGAAAGGGGAAAATTCAATGGCGAACGCGGTAGTCAGTCAATCCGGCGGCCCTACGGGGGTTATCAACGCCTCGCTGGTCGGCGTGATTACGGAAGCAATCAAGCACAAAGAAATCGACAATCTTTATGGTGCGGTCCACGCCGTCTCCGGCATTGTAAAAGAAGACTTTATCGACCTGAAAAAGCTGTCTGTGGAAACCCTCCGACGTCTGGCCCTGTCGCCTTCCTCAGCCCTCGGCTCCAGCCGCGACAAGCCGGATGAGGAATACTGCAAAAAAATCCTCGATGTATTCCGCAAATACGATGTGGAATATTTCTACTACATCGGCGGCAACGATTCCGCCAACACCTGCTACATCATCAATAATATGGCCGAAAAGGTCGGCTATCAGTTCCGGGCCTTCCACGTCCCGAAAACCGTGGACAATGACCTGCTGGTGACCGACCACTGCCCGGGCTACGGCACCGCCGCCAAGTTTGTCGCCTGCGCCCTGATCGGCGATGACCTCGACAACCGCGCTCTGCCGGGCATCAAAATCGATGTCATCATGGGCCGGCACGCCGGCTTCCTGACGGCCGCCTCCGTACTCGGCAAGCAGCGGGATGACGATGGTCCGCATCTGGTTTATGTGCCCGAACGGCCGATTACGATGGACAAGTTCCTGGCGGATGTCGAGGCCGTCTATAAGAAGCTGGGCCGTTGCGTCGTGGCTGTCAGCGAAGGCATCTGCGATACCGATCACGTCACCTGGACGGAAAAAATCGCCCAGACCGGCGAAAAAGACGCCCACGGCAACGTGCAGCTGTCCGGCACGGGCGCCTTGGCCGACTACCTGGCCGCTCAGGTAAAAACCAAACTGAAAGTCAAACGCGTCCGCGCCGACACCTTCGGATATCTGCAGCGCAGCTTTGCGGGCCTGCAGTCCGAAGTGGACCGGCAGGAAGCCGAAATGTGCGGGCGGATGGCCGTGCAGTACTCGATGAAGTACGACAACGGCTCCGTGGCGATGAAGCGAACCGGAAACGGCAAAAACTACGGTGTGGAATACTTCCCCACCGAGCTGGCCAACGTGGCTGAAAAGACCAAATCCCTGCCCGATGAGTTTATCAATCCGGAAGGCAACGGGATTACGCAGGCCTTTGTCGAATACGCCCTGCCGCTGGTGGGACAGCTGCCGCAGACCGAGTATCTGGGCAACTACCCGCGAATTAAGAAAAAGTAAAGTACTTCTCCCCACTGAAAAAGTGGATGGGGAAAAGCAAGGAAAATGCGGGACAGCTGTTTTCCAGGGGCTGGCGCCCGTGGCTAAATAGCGAGCCTGTTTTTATCAAAACAAAAACGCCTGTCGGACTCGCTGTTCCGGCAGGCGTTTTTTATTCGCCGGGTTATTTTCTGTAATAATCGGTCTTGTATTCCGTGATTATCGCCTCCAGCCCGCTTTTCGTACCATCAGCGGCGGCATCTGCTCGGGTTTGACCCGATTCATATCCGGCTTTACACAGCTCCGTAAATTCGGATAAACCTTAATCTCATAATTGAGCATAAGCCAAGGTACCGGTTTCTTCTCCAAACGCTTCATAGTCGGCCCCTATTTTGACGTTTCGCACTTCCCCTCTCTCATCGGCCGGAAGTTTGCCCATCTTAACCGCCGCTCGCAGACATTTCTTCTATACCAAAACGCCCGATAATCGTATAATAAACAACATAAAAAACAGGAGACTTTTATGGATTTGATTTTACGTGAATCGAAAACCTCGGCGCACTTCAGCATCAGTTATGTGCTTGCAGGCGGCTGGAATGCCGACCCGAGCGTCCAGATAGATTTCCAGAAAGCCCTGCTCGAAAACGGACTGGAATTCTCCCAAACGCTGTTTTACAAAAACGGCTTTCAGCTCCGCCGGGAGCCGCCGTCTTCCCCGCTGCAAATCCTCCTCGAAAGCCCGGCCCCCCAGATTCATAATTTGAAGATTATCGCCCTGAATCCCAATTGCGACTTGGACTACTTCTGCCGGGAGGCGGAGGCCGTCACGATTGCCTACCAGCAAATCTGGCCGGCCGAACAATACCAGCTCCTGAACACCAGCGCCCGCATTGACCATCTGTACAGCACGAAGGTTCACGCCTTCCAGTACCTGTGGGAAAATCGGCTCAATCAGTCGCCGGAGGATTTTAAAACATTGGGCGGACGGCCCGTGCACGGCGGCGGACTGCGTCTGCTGATTCCGCCTCATGCCGCCGAAGGCCAGGAGCCGGTTACCATTGAGCTGCGCATTGAATCATTCCTTCGCGAGCCCCGCAAGCTTCTGGTCGAAACCGCCTTCACGTGGCCCAAACCGCGCGTCCTGTCAGGCGGCGAACGCTTCGACCCCAAACCTTACCTGCAAGCCGTCGAAAACTATGCCGCAACAGAGGTGTGGAACTTCATCACCCTCGGCTCCGGCTCGGACACCTTATAAAAAACGCAAGGGCGGTCATAACTCCGAAATCGGGATGCGTCCCAGGGCCGCCAGGGCCATATCAACCTGTCCCAGCGGAGCACTGACGGCAAAGCCCGCCACGTGCGGGGCCAGCTGGGCAATCATTTCGTGGGCAATTTCGGCCCCGATGCGGCGCCCTTCCTGGCGGGTTTTGGCCTTGGCCATGCGCTTCAGCAGCGCCTCCGGCACAACGACTCCCGGCACCTCGTTGGCCATAAACTCCGCATTTTTATAACTGACAAACGGCCAGATGCCCGCCAGAATCGGGATGCGGCAGTTCTCCACCGTTGCCTGAAATGCATAAAACATTTCCAAATCAAACACCGGCTGCGTAATCGCATATTCCGCCCCGGCCTGCACCTTCAGACGAAAGCGGTCAATCTCCCGATGAATATCCGACGCCACCGGATTGGCCCCGACGCCGACGGTCAGCCCCAGCGGCTCCGGCAGAGGATTGCCCGCAATGTCAATCCCGCGATTGAGATTTTGAACGACCCGCGTAAGGGCAATCGAATCCAAATCAAAAACCGCCGTAGCATTCGGGTATTCACCCAGTTTGGGGGGGTCGCCCGTAATAATCAGCACATTTCGCAGCCCGACGGCATACAGACCCAGCAAATCAGACTGAAGGCCGATGAGATTTTTATCCCGGCAGCAGACGTGCAGAATCGTCTCAATCCCAACCTCCTGCTCAATCTTGACGGCCGTAACCATCGGACTGAGCCGGGCGCTGGCACGGGGACCATCCGGAATATTGACCGCATCAATTCCGTGCTGGGCACACAGGCGGGCCCGCTCGAGCACCCCGCGAAGGTCCACGCCGCGCGGCGGCGTCAATTCCACACACACAATCGGCTGGCCGGCAGCCAGTTTTGCCCCCAGTTTGGACCGTTCTTTGAGCGGCCGGGGCTCAACACCGGCTGGAGCGGACACTTCAATCCGGTTTGACGGCACAGACACAGCCGACGTCACCCGGTCCAGCGGACGAACGGCCTTGGCAATCTGACGAATATGTTCCGGCGTCGTGCCGCAACAGCCCCCGATTATCCGCGCCCCGTTTTCAAAAAACCGCTTGGCATATTCGGCCATATACTCCGGCGTGCACATATACAGCATCCGCCCATCCACCTGGCGGGGCAGGCCGGCATTGGGCTGCACGGAAATCGGCTTGTCGGTAATCCCGCGAATCCGCTGGAGGGCCTCGAGCATATGAGAAGGTCCGACCGAACAGTTCAGTCCGACCGCCGCAACCGCCGGATGCTGGGCAACCGCCGAAAGGGCCTGTTCAATCGGGGTCCCAAAAACCGTCTGAGCGTGCTCCAAACAGGTCATCTGCGCCAGAATCGGCAGCTCGCACACCGACCGAACCGCCTCCACGGCAATCAGAAGCTCCGCTTCGCTGCTGAAGGTTTCCAGCAGGAAGAAATCCACTTCTCCCTCGAACAGCGCCCGCGCCTGTTCGGCAAAAACCTGATGGAGCATGGAGGTCAATTCCGGGTCCGGAACCGGAATGTTTAATCCGCTGGGGCCCATCGAGCCGGCCACCAAAACCTCCACAGGCGCAGCGTCTTTGGCGATTTCCGCCGCCGTCTGGTTGAGGACCGCCGTTTTGTCCGCCAGCCCGAACCGCCCCAGTTTGATGCTGTTGGCGCCGAAGGTGTTCGTTTCAATAAAATCACAGCCCGCCTGGATATAGGCCTGATGGATTTCCCGTATCCAGTCCGGCCGAGATAAATTGAGCTCCTCAAAACAGGTGTTGACAAAAGCCCCCCGCTGATAGAGCATCGTGCCCATCGCCCCATCGCCGATGACAATGCCTTCCCGAATCCGCTGCAGCAAATCTTTTTTCATTGGAGCCATTGTATACAAAATGGAATCCATCTTGTAAAGAAACCTCTTTGAAATAGAGAATATGGACCTGTTATGTTTTATAACGAACAACCAAAAACCCTTGCATTTTCGGGATATTTGCCTATACTGACCGCTCAGTCTTGAAACCAAAATCCCCCTTAATAAGGATTGACTGGAATGGCTGACAAACTGGATGACCTGAAAAAGGTACGGGAATTGATTAACCTGATGAAGGAAAACGACCTCATTGAGGTGGAAATTGTTGACGGGGACCAGAAAATTCACCTGAAACGTCCCCAGCCGGCAACAGCCCATTACGTTCCCTCGGTGGTCCCCATGGCTGCAGCTGCAGTCCCGGCAGCTTCGGTCCCCGCCCCAGCCGCCCCAAAAGCCCCGTCGGAATCCCCCAAATCCGAAGAAAGCGGTCTGCTGGAAATCAAATCTCCCATCGTCGGCACCTTCTATGCCGCCCCCAATCCGGAGGCCGCCCCCTATGTCAAACCGGGGGACAAAGTCAAGCCCGATACAGTCGTCTGCATCGTCGAAGCCATGAAAGTAATGAACGAAATCAAGGCCGAAGTGTCCGGAACTATCGTGGAAGTCCTCGTCAAGGACGGTCAATCCGTCGAATACGGTCAGCCCCTTTTCCGCGTGCGACCCTAAGCCCGCCAAATCGTTTCGGAACAATTTGAGGAGATTATGTTCAGCAGAATCCTGATTGCCAATCGAGGAGAAATCGCCCTGCGGATTATCCGGGCTTGCCATGAGCTGGGCATCGAGGCCGTAGCGGTCTTTTCCGAAGCCGACCGCGGAGCTCCATATCTGGAAACCGCAGACGAAACCATTTGCATCGGGCCGGCGCCGGCGGCCAAAAGCTATCTGAATATCCCGGCCATTATCAGCGCCGCGGAGATTGCGGATGTGGACGCCATCCATCCCGGCTACGGCTTCCTGGCCGAAAACGCCCACTTTGCGGAAATCTGCGGAGAATGCGGGATTACCTTTATCGGTCCGGACCCGCAATCCATGCGGATGCTGGGCGATAAGGTCCAGGCCCGACTGGTGGCCCAAAAGGCCCGCGTGCCCCTCGTACCCGGCTCGGAAGGGGAACTGAAAGATGAAGCAGAGGCGATTAAACTGGCCAACAAAATCGGCTATCCGGTCATCCTCAAGGCAGCCGCAGGCGGCGGCGGACGCGGAATGCGGGTCGCCCACAACGACATCAGTCTGCACAAGGCCTTCGCCGCCGCACGCGCCGAGGCCGAAGCCGCCTTCAAAAACGGGGCCCTGTATCTGGAAAAATACATCATGGAACCCCGACACGTCGAAGTGCAGGTGATGGCCGACAAAACCGGAAACGCTGTGCATTTTTACGAGCGTGACTGCACCATTCAGCGGCGGCATCAAAAACTTATTGAAGAATCCCCCTGTCCGGTTCTGGATGAAAAAACCCGCGAGGAGCTGTGCCGCTCGGCCCTTCGGCTGGTGCACGAAGCCAAATATCACAATGCCGCCACGGTCGAGTTTCTCCTGGACCGGGACAAAAACTTCTATTTCATTGAGGTCAATACCCGCATTCAGGTCGAACACCCCGTCACAGAACTGGTGACGGGCCACGACCTGATTAAATGGCAGATTCAAATCGCCGCCGGAAACCCGCTCACGCTGCGCCAGCGCGACATCAAACACACCGGCGCCGCGATGGAATGCCGCATCAATGCCGAAGACCCCGCCCGAAACTTCGCCCCCTGTCCGGGTCCGATTCACCGCTTTATTGTCCCCGGCGGACCGGGTGTGCGGGTCGATACCCATCTGGCTCAGGGCTCCGTCGTCTCCCCGTATTACGACTCGATGGTCGCCAAACTGATTGTCCATCAGCCCACCCGCGAACAGGCCATCGCGACAATGAAGCGGGCTCTGCGGGAGTTTCGCATTGAGCCGATCAAGACCACAATTCCGGCGTGCCTGAAAATCCTTTCGCACAACCTGTTCGTAAAAAATCAGGTGGATACGAGTTTTATCGAACGGCATATGAGTTCCTGAATCGAAAGGAAACCGCCTATGCATCTGCAGCGGACTGTAGTCCCGTTTCTGCTGCTTTTGCTGCCGCTGACGGCTGTTCTGGCGGTCATTGCGGCCCATCGCCAGGCCAAACTGCAGAAAAAGGAGCCGCCCTCTTCCCCGTCCGCATCTGACGTTCGGCTGACCTTCGGCACAGACGCCTGGCCGATGTTTCGCGGCAATCCGCAATTAACCGGCACCGCCGAGGGTGAACTGCCCGAGCGGCTCACACTCGCCTGGAAATTCAAAACAGCCGGCCCCGTCAAATCCACCCCCATCGCCGCCGACGGCAAAGTCTATATCACCTCGACCGACCAAAAACTCTACACCCTCGACCTGGAAACCGGCTCACTCCTCTGGAGCCGGGAACCGGGGGAAATGGAGGCCTCCGCTCTCTGGACCGAATCGGCCCTGTATGTCGGCACGACAACCGGCTGGTTCTATGCACTCAACCCCGCTGACGGTGCCGTCCTGTGGCGATACGAAACCAAAGGCAAAATCGCCGGTTCCGCCAACTTCCTCAACGGCCGTATTTTTTTCGGCAGCTATGATGGAACCCTCCACACCCTCCGCCCGGATGGAAAAGTCCTGTGGACCTTCCAAACCGAAAGTTATCTGAACGGCACGCCGGCGGCCGTTCCGTCGGCGGTCATCGCCGGCGGCTGCGATGCCAACCTGTATCTGATTCATCCTGACGACCCCGGGCAGGTTCGCCGTATCGATACCGGCTCTTATATTCCGTCCAGCCCGTCCGTTTACGACAACCTGGCTTATGTCGGCAACTTCGAAGGACAGCTCTTCTGCGTGGATATCCAAACGGCACAAATCGTCTGGACGTCCAGTCATCCGGACGATGCCTTCTTTGCCGTACCGGCCGTCAATGAACAATACCTGGTTGTCGGCTCGCAAAAAAACAAAGTCCTCTGCCTGGACCGAAAGACCGGCGGGCTCCTTTGGACATTCCGCACGGAGGATGCCGTCAATTCCAGCCCGGTCATCTGCGGAACAAAAGTCCTGTTCGGCTCCGACGACGGCTTCTTCCGGATGCTTTCGCTGGCCGACGGCAAAGAGCTCTGGTCCGCCAACCTCGCCCGGCCGATTGTCTCCTCTCCGGCCGTCGTGAACAACCTCGTCCTGGTCGGCTGTGACGACGGCTTCGTGTATGCCTGGAAACAGCCGGACTGAACGCAGATATGTTCTTTTTTGTATTCAGCACATCCAGCCGGGAAACAGAAGGGCCTGCCTTCACAATAGACTGTCCATCCTGCGGTGAAAGGGGGCCGGCGGATTCCGCAGAAATTGCGGAGAATGGAACTCTTTTCTTCTTCATCCCTACAATCCGTCTCCGCTCAACCCGGCTGACCTGCCGAAACTGCGGAAAGAGTTTTCACCTGAATCTCCCGCTGAAAGAGGCATCCCAACTGACACCTGCTGACCTTCACCGAATGCTCTGGGAGGGTCCATCCTCCTTGCTTCCTACCGTGCTGGCCCTGATTGCCTTGGTTGCCTCCATAATCCCTTTTGCCGGGCTTCTTTTTGCACTGATTACCCAGCCCTTCATCTGGAAAACCCCGAGCTGGCAGCGAATTATTTCCTTATTTGCACTGATAATTTCTTTTTTTATCACGTTCTTTTATCTGGCCTTCTACCTATAAGTCATTAAAAATAAAATAGTTAAGATTTTATCGGACTCAGTTTATTTCAAAAATTAAACTGTTTGAAGAATAAATATTGTATTCCTTGAAATATTTTTTGTATAATGAGGGTATAATCTGATAGAAAAACGGTTCTTGGACGGCCCCATGGGACCGGAATTAAAAAAGGCCATACAGGATTTGAGTTTGCGGATGCGTCTGATTCGCGCCGCACAGGAAGGCGATGCGCCCGGCAGTCTGACGGAGCGGGAGGCCCTGATTCTGCAGCAGCTGCTGGAACGGCCCGAGATGACCGTCTCTGAAATCGCCCAATCCTGGCCGAACGTCAGCGAAAGCACCATCTCGATGACCCTCACGCGTC
The DNA here is from genome assembly GCA_037479115.1 of Anaerohalosphaeraceae bacterium. NCBI lineage: Bacteria > Pseudomonadati > Planctomycetota > Phycisphaerae > Sedimentisphaerales > Anaerohalosphaeraceae > Anaerohalosphaeraceae bacterium. The sequence continues at coordinate 11,166 of JBBFLK010000014.1, forward strand.
TGTGGCGCGAAAAAGGACTTGTATCCAAAACCATCAAGCCCGACAACCAGCGAGTGACCCTGGTCAAACTCACCGACAAAGGGCGACAGACGATAGAAAAATATCTGGAGCAGCAGACCGAACGCTTTAATGCTCTTTTCCATGCCATCAACGTAACTCCGGAAGAGAAAGAGGTGCTGATTCGTGTTTGCACACGGGCATCCGAATTTTTGGACGGCTACCTGTCAGCCATGCAGAACCAGCCCTTAAAATCGTAAAAATCACATGAGCAAACCAGGCTTTTTCAAGCCGGTCTGCCCAGAAAGGAGATAAGCCATGAAAAGCAGACCTACACAATGGCTTCTGTTCGGGATGGCAATTCTGTCAGTGTCCCTGACCGCTATGGCCCGTGAAAAACCGGACAATCGCGGTTCTGCTCGGGGAAATGACCGCCCCGCCGCACCGCAAAAACAGGAATCGCCTCAGCCGCAGCCGGCGCCGCCCGCTGAACCGGCCAAACCGGCGGAAAAGGCTGCGCCCCCTCAACAACCTTCCCGCCCGATTCAGCGGTCCGAACCGCAAGCTGCCGTAAGCCGAGATACGCTCATTCGGCCCGCCGCTCCTGCCGCAAAGCCCGTTCGGCCGTCGGAAATCCGGACAATGCCCCAGCCGCTCTCTCCGAGCAGTTTGACCAGGCCTTCCGAACGTACCGTCCGAACCAGTGCTCGCGAGTCTTTGACGGCTTCCGCCTCCAAACCGCCGGAAAAACCGAATGCCCCCGCTGTCCGTCCGACAGCACCAAAGAGTATCGTTCTGCGCCCCATGGGAGCGGAAAACCGAACTCCTGCGGATAACGAAGGACAAACGGATGCGGGTTCGACTTCCTCTGCACGTTTCCAGAGCCGCCTGAATACCCAGCGGCGTGTCATTGTCGCTGATTCTGCATCCGGACGAAACCGACTTGATTCCCAAAACAGCCCAAAGGAGACGAACCCCTCTGTGGAAAAATCAGAGATTCGCCGTCCGCAAAATCTCCGCAGCACAACGTCCCTGCAATTCGCAGAACGGTCGGCAGACAAGCCCGAGTCGGTTCCGCTACGGCAAACCGAAACCGCCCGGACCGCTTCGGACCGCTCCGGCCGACGCGTCATCGTCTCCAAAATTGAGCGGCCCGCTCCGCGTGACCCCCGCGACGGGGGCACAAAACCCCAGCCCCCCTCGGAGCGTCCTCTTGCCCAGTCCGAACGCCCCGGCAGTCAAAGCATCATTCGGGCTGACGAATTGCGTGAGCCGTCCCGAAACCATCCCGACAGAGAGGCAAGAGCGTCTGTGCACAACAGCCGTCCAAGCCATAAAGACCGATACGACAGCAAAATCACCATCACCCCGGAAAAAAAGATTGTGGTCGTCGGCGACATCACGCCTCACCGTCCGCGGCCCTACATCCCGCGCCGACTCCATCCGGACCTGGTGATTGTCCGCAGCAGTCCGCACTGGCACAATCACGGCTCCTATTTTTCTCTGACGTTTTCCTTTAATTCCTGTGCTCGTCTGGCCTGCGTACCCTATCATTCCTGCTGGGGTCTGACATACTATTACCCCCGCTATCACCGCCGGTATGTCTTTGTGAGCATCGGCGGCTGGTGGCCGTGCGAATACCGCTATATCCGCTATTACTGGTACGGCTGCCATCCGTACTACTGGTACGGCCCGACCGTCATCACTCCCGCCCCCGTCATCGAGCAGAACACATACAATACATATAACTACTACGGTACCGCCGATACCGACTCTTCGCAGAAAACCTCTACGGCCTGGAAGTATCCCTTCGGCGATACCAACTACGATGTGAGCGGCTACATCGAAAAGATTTCCGCGCCCGATGCCCCTCAGTTCCAGACCGCCGCCGACTTGTGCTTTGATCGAGCGGTTAATCTGTTCCTGGCGGGCAAATATGCGGATGCCGCCGCCCAATTCCGAGAGGCCGTGCGGATTTCTCCGGATGACATCATCCTGCCCTTCACCTACAGCCAGGCCCTCTTTGCCGACGGCGACTATGCCCATGCCGCCGCCGTGCTGCGTTCGGCTGTGGCGGCCATTCCGGATGACCAGCTGACGATTTACTACCCGCGCGGACTCTATGATAAGGAAGAGGTGCTGCTGGCCCAGATTGAGGCCCTCGAAAAGGCGGCACAGGCCGAGCCCTTTGCGGCCGATTTCCATCTGCTTTTGGGGTATCAGTACATCGGCATCGAACAATATGACAAGGCCGCCGACCATCTGAAGGAAGCGGCCAAAGACCTGGCCAATCAGCCTGCCGCCCAAAAACTCCTCGACCTGCTCGCCCAGCTCCAGCAGCCCGATGACGAGCAGCCCTTGTAAATGGGAACGATTACGCACTCCTCGCAGACCGCCGGCTCATCCCCGGCGGTCTCTTTTTTATTCTCATAAATGCCAATCGTACTCCCATACGGATACCTGTGGAAATAATCTTCTGGAAGATAACAGGCAGCTATATCCCTTCCAGCCAGTGTTCCGCAAAAACGGCCCAGTCGGCAAAATCCACAACCCCGGAGGCATCCAAATCCGCTCCGCCGCAAAAGAGATTATCACTTGTACAGGTATTCATCCGCCATTTGCCGCAATAGAACAATAAGTCTTCAAGACGGACACCGTTCGGACAGGCAAAATCCCCCGCAGCGGATTGCCAATTCAAACGGGGATAATCAAGGCCGTCTACACACATCCGCCAAATATCATTCGTTCCGTTGGCCGTCTCATTCGTAAAATCCCACCCGCTGTTGAGGAAAGTCGAAAGGGTCTTCATTTCAGCTGTCGTTTTGCCCGTCCCGCCGGCACTGTTTGTTTGACCGCTGGTTTCGATATCCCAGAAACAGGCGGTAATCGTACCGGAAGCATTCAACGCTACCAGACCGCCAATACTGCTCCCTGTCACTGCACCGGCGGCATAACAGGCGGTCAGAGGACCATGATTATACCCCACCAGTCCGCCGCCAACTCTGCCTGTTACTGCTGCTGAACCGGTGGCATAGCAGGAAATGAGTGTACCGCCATTGCTTCCCGCCAGCCCGCCGATAGCGCTGTCCCCTGTTACTGCACCGGCGGCATAACAGGCAGTGAGAGTGCCGGTATAATTAGCCCCTGTCAGCCCTCCGACATAATGCCCTCCTGTAACGGGTCCGGCGGCAGAACAGGCAGTGAGAGTACCGCTGTAATTGTGTCCCACCAGCCCGCCGACATAATTATATTCTCCTATAACCCTGCCGGCGGCATAACAGAAGTACAGAATCCCTCCCTCATTGTATCCCACCAGCCCGCCGACATCATATTTTCCCGTAACCATACCGGAGGCATAGCAGGAACGCAGAACCCCTCCCACATTATATCCCACCAGCCCACCAGTATAATAAGCCCCCTTTCCTGTAACCGAACAGACGGTATAGCAGGAGGTTAAATTACCTCCCTGATTATACCCCACCAGCCCACCCACCAGCCCACCGTTTGCTTGCCCTCCTGTAACTCCACCGGTGACATAACAGCCGGCAAGGGTGCCCTCATTTCTTCCCGCCAGTCCGCCGACAAACAAATTTCCGGATAGGATATTGCCGTTCTCAACGCCCAGATTTCTGATTTGACCTCCTGGATGAACATATCCAAACAAACCGATATAATCCTGCATTGGGGCATTGATAGTCAGATTCAACAGAATATGACCATCCCCGTCAAAAATGCCGGCATAAGCTGTCCCCTGAAATTCTGACTCTATGCTCGTATCCGGGGCAATCACCGCCTGCGTGTAGGTCCTTCCCGCCAAATTAAGATCACACATCAGTTTGGTATAAATCCCGCTTGCCCAATAGGAAGAATCGCCCGCAAACTCATCAAAATCCGCCAGCGACTGAATCAGATAGGGCTCCCCTTCCGTCCCGCTTCCGCTTAACACCGCCAAAACTCGGCCGCCCAAACAAAGACTTGCTGTCATAAGGAATACAGCTGTTTTCTTTTTCATGATTTCTGCCCTCCGCTATCGTTCTTCCTGATTCATTTTCAGAAATGAGAAAATCATCTCCTTTCCGGTGCATCGCAATCCTGGAAACCGGTGCTCTGAGAAGCCGGCCTACGCTGCGAAATGTGCTCCGCTCCGCTGACATAATTCTCTGCCCATATTGCCCCCGCTGATACGGAGCTCAGAGCAAAAAGAGTTGTTTCATAACCAAATCCTCCCTGCAGCAATTTCGCCCGGGCAAGGAAATCTCGTCGATATGCGGACTGCAGAGCTGTCGTTTTCTCCTTTGCCTCTCCTAAATGTTCAAGGGGCGGGAACTTTTTACCCGTCCTAAAACCTCCTAAGCACTATTATTTATACATTAGTCTTTTCAGCCAAGTCAAGCACAAACTTAAGGGTTCCGGCATGACCAGAAAACATCGTATTCACCTCCGGCAATGCTCCTTTTGCCGTTTGATTTTGGACTTTCGGATTTTTCCGGAGACCGGCCGCTGGAAGCTGGCTGCTGGCCGGTGAATTCTCTTTCTTCATTCTTCATTTGTAATTCTTCCTTTCTTCAATCCGTGTAAGTCCGTGGTTAACTTTATCTCTGTGTAATCTGTGGTGAAAATTCCTTTTCGTCCGCTTCTTGCCCCGAACAGCAACTCCGGTTATACTGCCGGTGTATTTGGAGATAAGGACTTGCAGCCGATGCTCGAACGACTCGAACAGCTCAACCCGATTGTGCAGGCCCTCCTGGCCACGCTCTTTACCTGGGGCCTGACTGCCCTCGGAGCGGGCACCGTCTTTTTCTTCAAAAGCATCAACCGCCGCACGCTCGATGCGATGCTCTCGTTTGCGGCGGGCGTGATGATTGCCGCCAGCTACTGGTCCCTTCTGGCACCGGCCATCGAGATGGCGTCCAATCAGGGACAAATCGCCTGGATTCCCGCCGCCGTCGGCTTCTTATTAGGCGGAGCATTCCTGCGGGGGGTTGATGTCCTGCTGCCGCATCTGCATTTGGGCTATCCGACCGAAGAGGCCGAGGGCATTCATACCTCCTGGCGGCGGAGCGTTCTGCTGGTTCTGGCCATTACCCTGCACAATATTCCGGAGGGACTGGCGGTCGGCATTGCGTTCGGCGCCCTCAAATACGGCCTGTCCGAAGCGAGCTTCAGCGGAGCCCTGGCCCTGGCTATCGGCATCGGCATCCAGAACTTCCCCGAAGGAGCGGCCGTATCGGTTCCGCTCCGCCGCGAAGGGTTCAGCCGCCTGAAAAGTTTCTGGTACGGCCAGCTGTCCGGCGCGGTCGAGCCGATTGCGGGCGTCCTCGGTGCCTGGGCGGTGATGAGCATTACGCCCCTGCTGCCGTATGCCCTGGCCTTTGCCGCCGGCGCCATGATTTTCGTCGTTATCGAAGAAGTCATCCCCGAATCGCAGCGGGCCGGCCATGTGGACCTGGCCACCACCTTTGCCATGCTCGGCTTTACCGTGATGATGATTCTGGATGTAGCCCTCGGCTAGCCGCCGTCAGGAGTTTGGCTGCGTCTTTTTTCTGCGCGTGAGAATGTGATAGCCCAGCATCAGGACAAAAAAGACCAGCAGCAATTGAAGGATTCGTTTGGCGGCGTGATCGACGGAGGCGTTAATCTGCCGGGTAATCTGGTCCTGGGTCTGGGGCATCTGCTGCAGCGATAATACAACCTGATGGATTTGTTCGGCCGACCGGCCGATATTTAACACGAGGGCATCAAAATCCCGCATCGTAAACGGCGGACCGGCCTGGGGGTCTCGTTCGCTGCGAACCAGAAACGGCTCAACCAGTGCGCGAGCCGCCTCGGCAGCCCGGGCGACTTCCCCCGCCGTCTCCCGCAGCGTTCGCCCTGTCTGGTCCAGCGATTCAATCGCCGCCCGCACTTCCGCCGCCGTCCCTTGAGCCGATGCAAGGGTCTGATTCAGGGCCGACGAAGAAGAGTCCTCCTCGAGCATAGACGTCAGTTTCTCCGCCGCAGCCGACATCCGGACACTGCTTTCCGAAAACCGCTCCAGACTGGTCAGCAGCGACTGCATCTGTTCAGAACCAAACCATTCTTCCATAAACAGCTGGGCCTCCCAGTGCATCATCTCCGGCAGGTCGCGGACGACATCCGTAAACCGCTCGGCAGTATTGCGGAACTGATAGACGGCATCGGCTGTGCGGTCCACTCCGCGCATCGCACTGAACGGCGCCATCGGAATCGTAATCACATTCATCAGCGGATTCGGACCTTCCTTCCGTTCTTTGGTAGCCATCACAATCAGATTGGAGTAGGTGCCGCGAATCGGATTCCGCCGGGCAAACTCCATCAGATTGTCATAGGCCTCCTGGTACTTCTGCTCATCGAGAAACAGCCGGGCGATTCGCTGGATTTCCTCCTGAACCTCGCGGGTAAACGCAATCACGACAGACTGTTTGTCCCCGTAAAGTTCCATCCCGTCTCCCTGTTCCAGATACAGACGCATCCGGAGGGTAAAGCCCCAAATCTCCAGAAAGGCCACCACCGGGTCGGAGGGCTCCAGCATGGTGTCAATCGCCGAGATGATGCGCATACGCATCTGGAGGCTGGTGCGCTGAGACCGCCGGGTCCCATTGACGGTATCGAGCTGTTCGCCGATCCGCTTCAGCTCCGCCACATAGTAATCCCGATAGCTGTTCAGCAGGTCCCGCAGCTCCTCTTTGCTGATCATCCCCTGACGGGGTGTTCTCATCCTCCCGAGCATGGACCGCTGCCCCGGCTCACAGCCGAACCCGAGCAGGAACAGCCCGCTTAGCAGAAATACAGTTATTCTCAAACGCATACGAAACTCCCTGAAATCTCTCTCTTTATCTATTGTACCCAGAAAAAGGAACAAAGGAAAATCGAAATCGTTCTTTTCTTTAGGGCATACCCCCCTCCCCGGAGCGATTCACCTTTGACGAGGCGCCCCGCGGCGATTATAATTATTCCGAACCTGCGCATCTTAACGCCTTCGGAGAATCGCTATGGAAACGATATTGCTGCTCACGCTCATCGGAATCGGAATTGTCGTCGTCAGCATTCTACTGACGGTCTCTTCACTGCGGCGCGATGTCGTTTCCCAGCAGAAAACCAATGAACTCTTTCAGCAGCAGCTGGAACAGATGCGCCAGAGCACTCTGATTCTCTCTCAAACACTCGACAAAAACCTGCAAATGGGCCAGGAGAGCATCAGCCGGTTTCTGGCCCACAGCGGACAGACCCTGGGCGAGCTGAAGGAACAGCTGGGCCGACTCAAAAGCGACAGCGAACAGATGCTGCGCATCGGCCAGGAGGTTCGCAAGCTTCAGGATATTCTCAAAGCCCCCAAACTGCGAGGACAAATCGGCGAATATTCGCTGGAGGGGCTTCTGGGCAATATTCTGCCCGCCGAACATTTCACCATTCAGCACACCTTCAAAAACGGCAGAATTGTCGATGCGCTGGTTCGGCTGCCGGATTATTCGGTTCCGATTGATGCGAAGTTTCCGCTGCCGGCTTTTGAGAAGATTGCCTCCGCCGAAAGCGACGAGGACCGCAGCAAGGCACGCCGCCAGTTTCAAAACGACGTCTGCAAACACATCGACAAAATCGCTGAAAGTTATATCCTGCCCGCAGAGGGCACGGCGGACTTTGCCCTGATGTACATTCCGGCCGAAAACGTTTATTACGAAACCATCGTCCATTATGATTCAGACAAGGTGAATCTGCCGGACTATGCCCTTGCCAAGAAAGTCATTCCGGTCTCTCCCAATCTGCTGTATGCCTATCTGATGACGGTGGCCATGGGGCTTCGCGGGATGCAGATTGAAAAACAGGCCGCCGAGATTCGCACCGCCCTCGAACAGCTGGCCGGCACATTCGGCTCATTCGTCGACAGCTGGGGGGTGCTGGGCCGTCATCTGCGGAATGCCCAGAATCAATACGAAGAAGGCAACAGCCGCCTGAATAAGTTTATGCTTCAGCTGGACCAAATCCGGCGTGCAGACAAGACATAACGGAGAGCGAACGATGACAAAAAAGACTGTACTGTGGATGTGGCTGATGGTGTTGGGGCTTGCACCGCTCTTCAGCTGCCGGCAGCAAACAAAGCCCTCCAAAGGCGTAATTGTTCTGGTTCACGGGGCCTGGGGCGGCGGCTGGGGATTTCGTCAAATGGAGGAACTGCTCCAAGCCAAAGGGTATCAGGTTTATCGACCCACCCTGACCGGACAGGGAGAACGGGTCCATCTGGCCGGCGAGCAAATCAGCTTAGAAACCCACATTCAGGACATTGTGAATGTGATTTTATTTGAAGACCTGAAAGGGATTGTTCTCCTCGGCCACAGTTACGGCGGAATGGTCATCACCGGCGTTGCCAACCGGATTCCGGGGCGAATCAGCCGGCTGATTTATCTGGATGCCGTCCTTCCGGAGGACGGAGAAAATCTGCTGGACCATCCGGCCTTTGCCGCCAACAAGGCGCAGCTGCTGGCCGCCGCACGCGGCGGATTTATCTATCCGATGTGGGTCAAAGAAGACCAAAATCCGCCCAAAGATGTCCCGCATCCCCTCAAGACCCTCACCGACCCCATCGTCCTGAACAACCCGAAACGTCTGGAGATTCCAGCCGATTATATTCTGACAGTTGACCCGGGTACGGCCGAACAGCTGGACACATTTTATCCATACGCTCAGCGGGCGGCCGGCTACGAATGGCCGGTGCACCGAATGGAGGCCGACCACAACCCCCAGCGTTCCAAACCCAAAGAGCTGGCCGAGCTTCTGGACCAAATCCTCCAAAGCCGCCCGGTCAAACGACCACGCCCTTCTTGAGAATCAGGTTGGCATAAAGGGCCGGTTCGCTGGTGGCCACAATCGCAAAGGCGTTTCGGGCACGTTCATAGAAAGCGTGCCGTTCGATTTGCTCAAAATCGGTAAACTTCTCGCCGCTGGCCCGAATGATTTTCCGGTATTCCTCCCAAATGGTCGGTCGAGTCGGGTCGCCAGGCACGACCTGCATCAGCACAGCCGGCCGCTGGACATACTGGTCCAGCGGAAAGAATTTCAAAACGGCCTCCAGCAGCGGCGGAATCATCAGGCCGTCGGCCCGGATGAGACGGCGGGCGTTCGAACAGGCCGGAAAGTTGCCGTCCGCCAGCACCAGTTCATCCCCATGGCCCATTTCCATCAGCACCTTCAGCAAGTCGGGCGAAAGAATCGCCGGAATTCCCTTGAGCATAGCATCCCTTTCCCTAAACAAGTCTGCACCATTCTAAGGGAAAAAACCTCCGCCGACAAGCCCGGGAGGAATTGAAACAGATAAGACCGAAAAATCTCCTTTCGTCCCTGATAACTGATAACTGATGACTGATGACTGATAACTGATAACTGATAACTGATAACTGTTAACTGATGACTGATAACTGTTAACGGATGCATCCTCTTTTCCCCGGGCTTGCGCCCGGGGCTATTTCCCACGCCAAGCCCTCCGTCATCCCCACAAAGGCACCCGTCATTCCCGCGTCATTTCGACATTCCCGCGCAGACGTCTGCCATTCCCTCGCAGGTCTCTGCCATTTCCGTGTAGGTGCCTGTCATTCCCGCGCAGGCGGGAATCCAGGTCTTCCCGCGACTTGTCCTCCGAAGCTTTTCGCGAAGAAGGAAGGCGGGAATCCAGTCTTATTGATTCGGGGGCATATGCTTTAATACACCCCCGGCGAGGGAGCCCCGGCGGTCCAGTTGGCCGGGTCGTTGCCGTACGCAGAAAGAGAAATCCGCTGCAGGGTCGCTCCGTAGCCGTCCGGCTGGGTCGGCCATGGAGGCTCATCATCATAGGTCACCTGATCCACGCGAATCCAGGAACGAGTTTTGCCGAAGGGCTTTTCCCCGGGCCGACAAAGACGGACCTTCTCGCCGCCGTTGCTTAAGGACGTATCATTCTCAAACGGCCCCAGAACGGGAACGCCCGCCGGAATCTGAGAACCGTAATAAGCCTGCAGAGCGGACGGGCTTTTGGCAACAATCAGCACACCGCCGGCCGGAATCTCCGTATTCGGCGGGAAGGTAAAATCAATCCCTTCCGTAAAGGCCCAGGGAACCAACTCCTGAACGATAACTCCCGGCGCCGTTTCCGTATCAACCCAGTCCTGCAGCAGAACCGGCTGTGAGGAAAGATTGACCAGTTCAATATATTCATTGCCTGTATTGCCGGGGCCGGGATTGTACTGGATTTCCGATATCACTATCGGGCCGACCTGCGGATAGGCATTCGGACCGCCGGGGGTCGGGATGCTCATCGCCACAAAATCCATATCGCCGTCGCTTTTCAGATAACGGCCGAGAGAAACCCCGCTCAACGATGCATCGAACGGCTGGACGGCCTGATATCCGCCCAGTTGGCCGCCCTGGCCGGAGGTCAGATAAACCGTTTCTCCGTTCTCGCTGAGAGCAAACGCCGAGCCGAAATGAAGGTCTTCGTAAAAGACAATATATCCATACGGAGCCAGCACGGTTTCCTCCGGGATTTGATATTTCATCAGATTGCTGCCGCTGTCGCTGAGGAACCAGCCGCCGATGGATATCGCCTGGTCGGTCGTGTTATACAGTTCAATCCAGTCGGGCGATGAGCCGTGAGAATGGGCCAGCAGTTCATTGATTACAACACTGCCGGGGAGCAGTCCGATTTCCTCCCGGCCGGGCGAGCCCCCGGCGGCTGTACTGGCCCGCCAGCCCATCTTGCGGCCCCAGACCGACAGGTCGCTTTCCAGCGGATTCAGCAGCGTCAGAGAAAATCCTGCCCCGTCGGTCAGCGGATACCAGGAATCCTTGTATGCAAACGACAAAATGACCTCGCCCAGCGCATCCGTGAGCGTCAGGGTCTCTCCGGCATTGTCCAGAACCCCCTCGTCCCATTGCACAATGGGCACGCCGGCAGGAACATTGGTATAGACGGCTTCAAAAGCGGCTTTGTTTTTGACCAGCAGCAGAAAACCGCCGCCTTCAATCGACGCATTCCGGAACGTATGCCGAATCCCTTTGGTAAAACGAACCCAGTCCAGATGAATCGTCTGATCGCCGATATTTTTCAACTCGAGAAACTCCATCTCCGGATTTGTCGGATGATACATAATTTCCGTAATGCGGAGATAGTCCCGCACCGACCCGACCTCAAAGACGGCTTCCGCCAGCGCACTCCACAGCCCGGCGCTGGTTCGAGCCCGGGCCTTGATAAACAGGGTTTTGGAAAGAGTCAGCGGAGCATTGTAAACCGCCGCCGAAGCCGTGTTGACCGCTCCGCCCGGCAGCCGCGGGTCTGTACCGTCCAGCGTGTACCAGATGGTATTGCCGCTGCCGGCGGTCATTGTCAGAACGGCCCCGCTTTCGGCCCGTCCGCCGTACTGCAAAACGCCGTTCACAAAAAACTCCGGAGCCGCAATCGTCGGATACCACGGCGGATTTTTCGAGGTAAACTGAGCCAGGACAACATCGCGGCGCGTCGGAATAAAATTCGTCCGCAGCCGATTGCATTCATTGAGCCATTCGACATTTCGGGTATAGGGAGTCGCCGGACGGCGGTTGTCGCCCCAGCGGGCGGACTCGCCCACGATCGCCCGGTCAATCCAGCCGGTTAATCGGTTAAACATCGCCGCAAAGTTTTCCGGCGTCAAGGCACCGTTGTGGAAGAAATGTTTATGAACCCGGTCGGCAAAAAGCATCCGATATTCAGAATTGACAATCCACTTCTGATGCAGTCCGGTCGGTGCCATCGCCGTATTCTTGGTGGTGGCATCCACGACGGTAAACGTGCCGTCATCCATCACATGCTCACCGTCCCACATATGCCATCGCCAGCGTCCGGCCGGGTCAAACCGATTCCGCGTCGCGTACCAGTTCTTGTGGTCCCAGTCGCCGTTGCCCAGATAGAAATTGGCCAGCAGGTAATCGATGAAGTCGGGAACATCCAGCTTTTGTTTGAGATTTTCAAACGCCGTCAGCACATCCGGACTGGTGGGCGAAAGTGCAAACATCGCAATATAATCGTTATTGCTGCCGCTGACGACATTGGTATAGTCGTGCTTGATGACATCATAATCATCCTTCTCACCGCCCAGATAGGCCGCCGCAAAGGAATCATCCGGCCGCTCATGCAGCCAGTAGAGTCCCCAGTACAGACCGTTCAGATACAGATGCACGGGCCTGCCGTGACAGGCATACCCCCCCATCGCCAGCTGCGTATCAGAGGCCGCCTGGTCGCGGACATATTCCCCCCGCAGACGCTGTGTGGCATCCGGATGTACCCAGCTGTTCTGCGGACGGGAATCCAAAATAACCGTATCAAACCAGTCCGCCGCATTCGGCCCGAACAAAGGATACCGGAACTGACCGCCGTAAACCCCTCGGAAAGTCAGACGGAAGGACAACTTATAACTCTTCCATCGGTTGAGGGTCGTGCCGCCGCCGCTGACGCCGCCCTGCATCCGAACTCCGCAGTTGGTGTGGAAGGACTCTATGCCCTGCGGGTCCAGCCATTCGATGGAGCCGGCCCGTTCCGTTCCGTCCTGACTCTGATTGATATAGATTCCCGTGCCGGACCCGAAAAGCTGAGCAATCGGCACCACCAGCGAAACCGACGGAATCGCCTTCAGGTCATCTTTGAGGGTGGCCGCATACAAAGGTCCGAACGGCCCGCTGGGCGAGGCGATGTCCGGGTCCACCTGGTAATCCCCTGTGACGGAGCCGCTGTATGTACCGCCGGGCCAGGTCGTCGGATAGCCGGCGGGGACTGCCTGCGCTCCGGTGGACGGATTGGTTGCCTGCGTAAGAACATTATCCAGAAACAAATAGGTCTGCGTATCCACATTGGAAGGCAGCCAGCCGGGTTTGAAGGCCGCCGCACGCAGGCAAGTCGTCCGGGTAATCTGAATCGGATTGGCCGGATTGTAGATTTGGCCGGTTGTGGCGGTCGGCTCGCTTGTGTCTGTCGTATAGCGGATGACCGCGTCCGGCGTGGAACAGGAAATATGAACCGTAAACGGGCTTTCAAAGAATCCGCGTTTGACGCTGAATTGGGTATCCCCGACAACCCCTTCATAAATCCCTGTGTTGGCAGCCCCTCGGGTCGGCGAAGTCAGATAGCCGATTCGTCCATCGGAGCTGACGCCATAGGAGACCAGACCCCGCTGAGGCGGATACGGGTCAAAACGGTCTTCTATCCATTGTCCGTCCGGACGAACCAGCGCCAGAAACTCCCCATCCATCGACAATTCAAAATTGGTATGCAGGTTCCCCCAGTCATCGATAAAAGGATAACCGTATTTTGATTCGTCCTTGTTGGATGCATAAACAACCAAATAGCCCCAGGGACCAATGGAGACGCCGGCCGGAAACCGCCACTTGGTCAGATTGTTTCGGCTGTCGGTCAGATACCATCCTTCCAGCGAAACCGTCTGGTCGGACAGATTGCGGATTTCAATCCAATCCTCGTAAGCGGGCTGCCCATTGACCTGCGTGTAGAGATTGACTGCCGGCAGCGGACGCAAATCGCTCACATTGGAGTTGACGGCCATAAATTCGTTAATCGCCAGCACCTTCGGCGGACGGGTGTATTCCGCCGCAAAAGCGGTCAGCTGACCCTCGGAAACAAAAATCTCCTGAGGGGGCGGAGAAAACCAGCCCGAAAGCGGCGAAAAGTCAACGGTATGAGGCCCCTGCGGCACGGAGGACAAAACAGTCTGGGAAGACAGCCAGGGCCCCCCGTCCAACCGCCAGCGGGCACCGGCAGCGGCGGCCTCCGCCGGCAGCAAAACCACCTGCACCGAACCAATCCATTGCTGAAGCCACGAAACCGCCAGAAAATACAAATCGGACAAATCCGCCCGCTGCCGTCCAAATCAAACAAACCCGCCCCGCTGTCAACCAGCCAGCCGGCAGCCCAGTCGCTCAGGTCCGACAGATTAACCAGGCAGTCCCCGTTGATATCCCCCAAAGGACAGAATGGTTCTTCCACCGTGACAACCACGGTATCCGATGCTTGCAGCTCCCCATCGGTCGCCCACAGCCGCAGTTCATAACGGCCGGCTGTCGGAAAACGTACCGAGACCTGCGGCTGATTGGGAGAGGAAACAAACACCGCATCTGCCGGCCCGGAAAGCTGCGACCAGGCGATTTGCAGTGTCCCGTCCGGAGCTCCATATCCGTCATCAGATACAGAGCCGTTTAAGGTCAGGTACTCCCGCGGGCGGCGGATCGTCTCGTCCGCTCCGGCGTTCACTCTGGGAGCCGTGTTGCCCTCCTCAGCGAGCATAAATCCGCCGAACGGATACGCCCGATAGTCGCTGCCGTAGGCCTGAGCCCGCACTTTGAAACTTCCCGTTCCATCGCCCCGGTCGGCTACGCGGATTTGGTCCCAGCGGACAACGTATCCGGTAGTGCTTAAATGATTGCCGCCAGCCCGTAAAACAGTTTGGTCCCCGTTTTTCAAATAAACCCCGTCTGAACTGTTATTAACGGCGCTGACATGGCCGGAAAGGGTAAAAAGCGTAAGACGTTCCGGATAGAGATACCCCCGAATCGCCGTTGTAACAAAAGTATAATTTTTTTGAGGGTTCAGACCGGTAAACTCAATTTCAACCCACCAGCCGCTGCTGCCGTAATAAATCAGCCGATTGGAAAAATCGACAATCCCGCCGAAAATCTCGTACGCCGGGGTCCCCGGCCGCGGCTGACTTTCCCCTTCGGCCGAACCGCTGGTTTCGCTGACAGCCAGGCCCGCGGAGGCATTCCATCGGAAAGTCGCCAGAACAGGAGTTTGAAGACCGGTGGTAAAGTCAATTAAGTAACCGGAGGGTTGGGATGTAAACCCGTTATAAATAGTCCAGTTTGTGACATTGGGGGCTGTTGTATCACCCGTTCCGCGAATACAGTCATTGTAGGCGATGAAATTACAAACAGCCAGCGACGGCAGGAACAAGACAAAAAGGATGTGCTTTCTCACTTATCCCCCGACAAAAAATTCTCGTTCTTTTTAAAAATAGATGTCGGAAAAGCGATGACTTTTACAAAGAAAATTAGTTTTTTGTTAAATCCGGACAATCACAGTTCACTCAGGGCTCGCAATGCTTCCTCCTGGTCGCTGAAGTGGTTTTTTTGCGTTCCGATAATTTGATAGTTTTCATGCCCCTTTCCGGCTATCAGGACAATATCCCCCTCTTTGGCTTCATGAATCGCCAGGCGGATGGCCTTTCTTCTGTCCGGCTCAATCACGACAGACTGGACCCTGAATGTATCCGTAAATCCCTTTACTATATCCTGAATAATCGAATTTGGTTCCTCCGTCCTCGGATTATCACTGGTTACGATGACCCGGTCAGAAAGGGCCTGTGCCACCTGGGCCATTCGTGGACGTTTGGTTTTGTCCCGGTCGCCGCCGCAGCCGAAAACGACAACCAGCCGACCCCGGCACAGCGGACGCAGGGTTGTCAGGACGTTTCGAAGGGCATCATCCGTATGGGCGTAATCGACAAATACACGAATTCCGGCCTCCTGGGCTTGACCGCAAAGAATCGGCTCCAGACGCCCCGGAACCGCCTGAAGCGCCGACAGCCCGGCCGCCACGGTGGACACATCCAGCCCCACGGCAAAACAAAGCCCCGCTGCCGCCAGATGATTGCTGATATTATGAAGACCCGGCAGCGGCGTCTGCACCTTTTCTTTCACATTTCGAAAGACCAGATAAAATTCACTGCCCGCGGCATCCATGGATTCAATTTCTGCGGTAATATCCGCTTCCTTATGCGTGGAGTACCACAGAATCCGACGATTGATTTTGGCGGCAATCTGAGCAGAAGCATCGGAATCCGCATTCAGCACCGCCAGAGCGTGAATGGGCAGCCCCGTAAAAAGTTTGGTTTTGGCCGCCAGATAGGCATCCATCGTCTTGTGATAATCCAGATGGTCTCCGGTCAGGTTGGTAAAAGCCGCTGCGGAAAAGGAAACCCCCGCCAGCCGATTCTGGTCGAGGGCATGGCTGCTGGCCTCAATCATCATGAAGCGTCCGCCGTGTTCGACCATCTTGGCTGCCGCTTCCGCCAGCGTCAGCGGGTCCGGCGTGGTCAGGGGGGAATCGACGATTTCTCCGATCAAATCATATTGGATAGTGCCGATTAACCCGCAGGGCATTCCGGCTGTGTTCAGCACCGAACGGACAAGGTATCCAATTGTGCTCTTGCCGTTTGTGCCTGTAACGGCCAGATTGGTCAGTCGGCTGTTGGGATTGCCGAACGAGGCCTGAGCCAGCTGACCGAGCGCCGCCGAGCTGTCCTGAACCAGAATCAGTTCCACCGAAGGCGGCAACACCATCGGGCGTTCCGCCACAATGTATTTGGCCCCCTGCCGAACGGCCTGCTCAATAAAAGCATGCCCATCGGCATGGGCGCCGCGAACCGCCACAAACACATCGCCCGGCTGCACCTTCCGGGAATCATTCCGCACACGAATTAACTGAGAACCATTTACCCGAGCCAGCAATTCCGTCAACGTCATTTGAGAGCAACTCCGCTGCAGTCTGACTGCTGTTTGTAGACAGCATTACTCTACAATTGTCTTGTTCGTTTCATTGCAAATCCCTTCCATCAGGATTATAATCCTTTATCGACCAAATAACCTCCGGCTCCTGAAAATATAGGAAGGACGGAATGATGAAAAATGCAAAGCCCGTTCAAATCAGTCGGACATCGGGGCTGCGCCCCATCATTTGGATTGCGGCGCTCTGGTGCCTGTCTGTTGATGTTCGGCCGCTTTGGGCGGCCGATGAAGAACCCGCCTATATGGCCGTCTTTCTGGAAGGCAAAAAGGTCGGGCATTCCATCCGAACCCGACAGACCAAAAACGGCCGAATTGTTTCCACGGAAGAAATGACTTTTACCGTCTATCGGGGAGGACAGACAACCCGCCTGTACACCCGGGAAACCCATATCGAAACCGAAGACGGCAAACCGCTCGGCTTTGAAATGATTCAGGACATCGGCGGAGGCATACAGAAGCGAAGCGGGATTATTCGGCCCGACGGACAAATGGATGTCACCCTCGAAATCGGCGGCACCCAGCAAACCCTTTCGCTGGTCTATCCGTCGGGCGCCTTGATGAACGAAGGGATGCGGCGGCTGCAGAAACAAAAAGGGCTGGCGGAGGGAACAGAGTTTCAAGCCGTTATCTTTCGGCCCGACATGCTCGAGACCACCGGCGGTATCCTCTCCATGACCGTCAAAGCCGGCCCCAAAAAAGAAATTGACTTGCTCGGCAGGAAGGTTCGGGCCTATGAAACGGAAACGCTGCTCCGCATTCCCCTGCCATTCGGAAATCAGGTTCAGACCATTCGAACGGTCAGTTATTGTGATGACAATCTCGAACCGCTGAAAATTCTGGTTCCCTTCGGAGACAAAACTCTCGAACTGATTGCCTGCGAAAAAGACCTGGCCTTGCGGCCGGAGGACATCTTCGATTTTCTGGCCCTGATGACCGTACCCAGTCCGATTCCTCTGCCTCCGCCGGGGACGGCCTCGGCAATTGCCTATGAAATCACCATTCTGTCGCCCGAGGACATTCTTCTGCCTTCGGATAACAATCAGAGCGTCGAGCCGCTGGGAGGCAGACGGTTTTTGCTGACGGTTCGTCCGGCTGTGCCCCCTTCCGACGTGCCTTTCCCCTATACCGGCAGCGACCCGGAGATTCTGGACGCCCTGAAACCGACGGAATATCTCCAGAGCACCGACCCGAAAATTGTCGAAATGGCCCGGACCGCCGTCGGCACAACAACCGATGCCGCCAAAGCCGCCCGCCAGATTGAGGCCTTTGTGCGAGGGTACATCAAAACCGCCGACTTCTCCGTCGGCTATGCCTCCGCACGCGAAATCGCCGAAAGCCGCCAGGGCGACTGTACAGAACACGCCGTCCTGACCGCCGCCCTCTGCCGGGCCGTGGGGATTCCCGCCCGCGTCGTCAGCGGACTGGTGTACACGGACAATTTGGCCGGACAAAAAAATGTGTTCGGAGGACACGCCTGGGCGGAGGCCTATGTCGGCGGAGTCTGGATGGGACTGGATGCCACGCGGGCTCCGCACGGATACGGACCGGGTCATATTATGCTGGCCAAAGGCAGCGGCAATCCGACCGATTTTCTGAATCTGACAACCGTCTTCGGGAGTTTCAAAATTGAAAAGGTAACGGTGCTTCCCGCCCTGCCGCCCCAACCCTCTCCATCCGTTTCCCAATAAAAAACCCTTTTTTGCAGGAGTCTTCCTATGCAGCCCTGTTCAGACAGCCAAAACCATTCGAACCATTTGTGCAAACTGACCTCCGACGGGCTTCACCGCAGCCGCCCGGAAGAATACAAAGGGCTTGTGGAAAATCCCCAATACGTCTGCAAAAGCTGCGGACGGGTTGCCGCCCAAAAAGATTTCCTGTGCGCGCCGGTCGCCCTGGGAACCTGGGAAGAATAAGCAGACCGGACTATTGCGGACCTCCGGAATCCCGGCTCGGCTCCAACGGCTGAATCGGCAGCGGCACCTGAATCGACCGGATATGCAAATCCCGCTGCGGGAACGCAATCTCGATGCCTTCTTTGCGGAATTCCCGGTCGATCGCACAGTTAATCTGATGCTTGACATCGACCAGACAGTCCATTGAAGGGATGAAAACCCGCAGCTCAAACTGCAGCGCATTGTCTCCGAAACTGTCAAATACCACACGGGGTGCCGGATTATCCTGAATGACCTTCGGATGGGAACGTGCAATTCGATATAAGACTTCTTCAACCTTTCTGACATCCGAACCGTACGCGACCCCCACCGGAAATGTCAGCCGCAAAACCGTATCCGAAAGGGTCCAGTTAATCAGCCGGCCCGTGATAAATTCCCGATTGGGCACCACCAGTTCCTTGCGGTCCCACAGCTGAATCGTCGTCGCGCGGGTCTGGATTCGGGTGACCCGCCCGGTAATTTCCCCAATGGTCACCACATCCCCCACCCGCAGCGGACGCTCCAGCAGAAGCAGCAGACCGCAGACAAAATTGGCGAAAACCTCCTGCAGACCAAAGCCCAAACCGACACCGAGCGCGGCAATCAGCCATTGTATCGACGACCAGCGGATGCCCACTTCAGAGGACACCAGCATAATTCCGACAATCACCAGCACATATCGGCTGACGGAGGTGATGGCAAAACGCACCCCGGCATCCAGCGGGAACCGCCGCAGAAGACTCACCTCCAGAAAGCCCGGAATGTTTCGGGTCAGAATCGCCGTCAGAATTGTGATAATCAGCGCCCGGAACAGTCCGGCCAGTGTAATAATTCTCAGCCGCCCCTGGGCGTCCGATGAGGTCCACAGATGGACCTTTTCGAGCGCGCCGAACGCCGGCAGCACAGACCTCCAAATCCAAAAGACCCCCGCCGCCATCAGCACAATCACCAGCGCATTGATCAGTTTGCGGGTCTGACCAAACAGATGAGCGAACCATTCCGGGGAATGCTCCGTCCGGCTTTCTTTAGACGGAGCGGTTGACTCCGGTGCAGCCGGCCCGACAGATTCAGCCGGCTGATGATGCAAAGACTGCTGAAGGACCGAAAGCCAGCGAATCAGCATCCCATAGACAAACAGCACGGCCAGCAGAAACAATATTGTCTCCTGCAGACGCTGTTCAAGCTGCCGGGCGGTAAATCCGTATCCGAGAATGGATAAATAACAGAAAAACAGCGGAATCAGCCAGCAGCCCGCGTACCAGACATACCGAAACGCATAAAGCCAGTGACCATGCGGCAGGCACGAAGAGACAAACGCCCCCGAGGGACGCAGCAAAACCAGCAGAAACACCATCAGAAGAATCTGCCGGGCCAAAAACAGAAGCCGCAGGACGCCGTTGCGGGCCGCTTCCTCTATTGCAGCATCCTCCGTCAAATACCACACAACCACAAGCGGAATGAGAATCCGGAAATACCCGCTGATGTGCCGTCGAAGCGTGTTCAGCAAATCCGCCGGCAGACGGAAATGTTCCCCCAGGCCCGCCGGTCCGCTGACGCTCCGGAGAAATCGATACACAAACAGACTCACCGCCAGAGCCAGCAGCGCCGCCGACAGGGAAGCCGCCTCCGGGTACAGCGCTGAGCCGGACTTCAGACGCCAGCCCAGATAAAACGGCACCAGCGGCCCGACCAGCGCCGACAAAACCGACAGCAGCAGGGCATACACGGTGTAAAAAAAACGATCCGGTGCCGCCAGGCGGACCCTTTCAGTCAGTTCCCCCAGCGTCTTTCTGAACCACCTTCGGCAGCGGAACAGCCCAATCCACCCGGCCGCACAAACGATATGCAGCCCCCATTCCTCCACGACATCCTGGCGCCAAGCCGAAAAAATCTGACGCCATCGGCTCCCGGACATCCATTCCCGGCCGACCCGCAGAACAGCCCCAAAATCCCGAAGACTTAACAAAGAGGTGTTTTTGACCCAAAAACTATTCTCCTCGATAAACCGCTGATACGCCTGAACGGTGCTGACCAGGGCCCGCTCCTGGATGTCCAGCTGGGCCAGTGCCGCCAGATACTGCATCGTGGAAGCCGTCAGACTCTGCAGCAGCTCCCGCTGCCGGCTGAGCAGTTCGATGACCTTCGGAAGCAAAACGGAATAGTCTCCGTCGCGCTCCGACAGGCCCGCCGCTGCAAGCCGAAACGCGGCCTGACCCGGCACATCGGCCAAATCCGACCATTGACGGTCATATTTGCCCCATTCGAGCTGAACCGCAGAGCTTTCCATCATCCGGCGTCGAATCTGTCTTTGATGCTCACGCAGATCGGGCAGGTCGTTCTTCTTGGTTACCAGCAGCACCCCCAGCGCGCTGGTCACCTGCCCGGCCCGGGCAATCTGAGCCTGAATGTTCTCAAAATCATTGCTGACGTTTCGCAGCTGGGTTTCAACCGACAGGGCATACCGGGCGGTTTCTTCCAGCTGCCGGATTCGCTCGGCCTGAAGATACGCCAGTTCAGCGTTCTCCAGAAGCAGCTGCTGAAGCACCGGATGTGTTCCCTGCGATTGCCGCGCGGCCAGCTCGGCCTGGGCCTGAATCTGCTGAACCTCGCGAAGGAGGGCCTGCTGAAGCGCCTGCTCCCAAAACCGCACCTGACGTTCGGCTTCCGCCAGACGCCTGGAAGTGATGTCTCGCTGAAGCATCATCAGCGGCTCGGCGGCGGCATACGTCTTTTCCTCCTCCTCCAATAGCTCCATCTGAAGACGAAACGTTTCAATCTGAATCTGACTGACCAACGCAGACACCTGGGCCGGCTCGGACGCACGGAACGGCACAACAGGCGGCGGCTGCTGTTTGAGCTGGTCCATCTGACCGCGGGCGGTCAGGAGTTCCTGCGGAATCTGCGTCCGTCGCTGGGTGCGGCGGAGCATTTCCTGCTGAACCTGTTCGGCATTCTTGCGGGCCTCGTCCCAATCCGTACGGGCCGCCGCAACTTTCTCCTCCAGTTCTGCAATCGAAAGCCCTTCTGCCGACAGCAGCCCGGACGGCTGATTGAGCGCCGCCAGCGCTTGACGGGCCTTTTCCAGCTCCGCCGGCAGCGACGCCTGCATTTGTCGGAAAGACTCTGTTCGACCTCGTATTTCCTTGTTTTGCGCCAGAATCGCCAGTGCTTTGTCGTACAGTTCAAAAAGTTGCTGGCGAGTCTGCTGACTCACAGAAGAATCCTGCTCCGCAATTTTCCGATACTGCAAGACTTTTTCTTCCGACATCTCCAACCCGGCGGCCGAAGCCGATAAAACCTGGCCGAAACCGCTGGAGACCCAAATCAGAAAGAAGAAGACCGCAAGAGTCGATTTATAACCACAATGGCTGTCCTGTTTCATAACTAATATCCCTGAAAAACGACCTTAAATTGCGATTTTTGAGTATCTTACCTCATCAAGGAATCTTTTCAACGGCATTTTAACCCCGCGGGGCTTTCTGAAGCCGCCGCAAGAGAGATTGTGAAATTAGAAAAAGATGATATAATCAGCCTTTTGGGAAAATCCGGATAAAACACTTATGTTTATTGATCAGGCAAAAATTATCGTCAAAGCCGGAGACGGCGGGCATGGCTGCGTCAGTTTCCGGCGGGAAAAGTTTATCCCCAAGGGCGGCCCGGACGGCGGCGACGGGGGACGCGGAGGCAATGTGTACTTTCGCGTGGACCCCTCGATTGATACCCTGCTGGATTTTTCCGGACGCCATATTTGGGAAGCCCAGAACGGAAAACCCGGCGAAGGAAAAAACAAGCACGGGGCCGACGGCGAAGACCTGATTATTCCCGTGCCGCCGGGAACGCTGGTTTACGATGAAGACATGAACATTCTGCTGGCCGATTTGGACCGCGAGGGGATGCAGGTCTGCATCGCCCGCGGCGGACGCGGCGGCAAAGGCAACAAGGCCTTCGCCACGCCGGTTCGGCAGGTGCCGCGCTTCGCCCAAAAAGGCAAACCCGGCCAGATGCGCAAACTGCGGCTGGAGCTGAAACTGATTGCCGATGTGGGACTGGTCGGAATGCCCAACGCCGGCAAGAGCACCCTCATCTCCCGCTGCTCGAAGGCACGACCCAAAATCGCGGATTATCCGTTCACGACTCTTTCGCCCGTATTGGGGATTGTCGAATTGTCCGATTTTCGCCGGTTTGTAATGGCCGACATCCCCGGGCTGATTGAAGGGGCTCACAAGGGAGCCGGACTGGGGCATGATTTCCTTCGGCATATTGAGCGCACACGGATTCTCGTTCATCTGCTGGACATCCTGCCGGCGGACCGCTCCGACCCGGTTGTCAATTACCATACCATTCGCAACGAACTGGAATTGTACAGCCGCCAGCTGCTCGAAAAGCCGGAAGTCATCGTCCTGAACAAAATTGATTTGGACCCCGACGGCACGCTCGTCCGACAGTACAAAGAGCGTCTGCCGAACGGAAAACCGATTCTGGCGATTTCCGCCGCCACCGGACAGGGAATCGCCGAACTGAAAGAAACCCTCTGGAGTCTGGGAAAAGGAAAACCTTATGAATCTGATCGCGATTGACATCGGCAACAGCCGAGTCAAAGTGGCTCTCTACTGTGATGATGAAGAAAAATGGCTGCGGTCCATCCCCGGCGACCCGGCCCTTGAAAAGACCCTTCGGCAGACGCTTCGGGAGGCCTGGGAGCGGATTCCGTTTTCCAAAGCCGCCGCCGAACCGATTCGCGACGGAGTGCTGGTGGCCAGCTCGGTTAAGCCGGTCTGGACCGATTTGCTGGAAAAACTGGTTCGGGAGGAATTAAACGAAAAGGTGCTGCTGGTTGGTCGGGATATTCCTTTGCCCATTGAAACCAGTGTGGACAACCCGCTGGAAGTCGGGACCGACCGGCTGATTGCCGCCGCAGCCGCCTTTGCCGTGGTGGAAGATGCGGTTGTGGTGGCGGATTTCGGCACCGCTGTAACGATTGATTTGGTGGATGAAAGCGGCGTCTTTGTCGGCGGCACCATCAGCCCCGGCTTTGAAATAGCCGCCAAGGCCCTGCAGGAAAACACCGCCAAACTGCCCCGCATCACGATGGCCAAACCCGTCAGTCCCAACGGAGCCAACACCGTAGAAGCCATTCGCTCCGGCCTTTACTATTCGGCACTGGGACTGCTGGAGACCGTCTGCCGAAAATTCGCCGAGCAGCTGGGACGCTGGCCGCAGGTCATTCTGACCGGCGGCGGGGCCGCCCTGATTCGGGACGACTGCGAATTCGTCGATTCCTATGTGCCTGACCTGACCGTGCGGGGCATCATCATCGCCTACAAAAAATACCTCTACGAAAAGGCGGAAATCGAACAGCTCGACCGCGAACACAAGCCCAAATGGACGTCCAAGCCGCCGAAAAAAGAATAACTCCGCCGTCCGGATTCGACCCGGAACAAACCTGGGCCTGCATTCGAACCGGGGCGGGAACGGCCGCCATCGGAACCATCGAAATCGAAGGGCCGGATGCCTTGCATGCCGTGCGGCGGATATTCCTTCCATTCCGCCAAGATGCCGGATGGAAAGTCGGACAGATTCTCCGCGGACAGTTTCTCGCAGACTCCCGCGTGCTCGATGAGGGACTGGCGGCAATGGAAACGGAAAACCGCCTCGCCCTGCACGCCCACGGCAATCCGCTGATTCTGCAGCAAATCTTAAAAACCCTTCAAAACACCGGTGTGCAAATCGTCGGTTTTGAACAGATGCTCCGGCGGCGCTTCCAGTCCGCCTGTTCCAACTCCATCGAGGCGGAGGCACGACTCGAAATGCTGCGGGCGGTCTCTTTTTTGGGTGTTCAGTGTCTTCACCATCAAAGCACAGGCGGTCTGACAGAAGTACTTCGGCGATGGATGAACCGGCCGGATATCCAATCGATTCACTCCGAATCCGAAGCCATTCTCCGGCACAGCCGAGTCGCCCGGCGAATCCTGCAGGGCGTCCGCATCGTGATTGCCGGTCCGCCCAACAGCGGCAAAAGCACCCTTCTGAACCGACTGGCCGGACAGGAGCGGGCCCTTGTCTCCGATATTCCGGGCACCACACGCGACTGGGTAACCGCCTTCGGACGCCTCGGCCCGCTCTGGGTCGAGTGGGTGGATACCGCCGGTCTGGATGAAGAGCTGGCCCGGGCGGACACGCTCGAACAAATCGCCCAGCAGAGAACAAGAGAACTGCTGAAGGGCTGCGACCTGATTTTGTACGTTCTGGATACGACAGCACCTTTATGGACCCAACAGCTGCCGACATCCGGCCCCGTTCCGACCCTGACGGTCTTAAACAAATATGACCTTTCCAAAATCCTTCCTCCCGATAACCGGAACGCTGTCGCCGTCAGTGCCCTGCAGGGCACAAATATGGAAACCCTCTGCGAGCGGATTCTTCAGATTCTTCATGTTGACTCGTTCGACCCGACCCGGCCGGCGGCCTTTACGGACCGGCAGATTCAGCTTCTGCAGAAGATTGTGTCGGCCGATGACCCGGACCGTATAAAAACCCTCATTCAACTGTTGTTCAAGGCCCCCCAGGCTGTATAATCAAAACTATGAAGCCATCGGTCAACCAGGACAATCTGACGCCGGCGATGCGGCAGTTTCGCTATTTTAAGCAAAAGTATCCGGATGCCGTCCTCTTTTTCCGGATGGGAGATTTTTACGAAACGTTTTTTGAAGACGCCGCCGTCTGCTCCCGCGTGCTCGGGCTGGTGCTCACCAGCCGGGGCAAAGCCGGAGACCAGCCGATTCCGCTGGCGGGCATTCCCTACCACGCCGTGGACGGCTACCTGAAGAAAATGCTGCAGGCCGGTTATAAAGTCGCCGTGTGCGAACAGGTCGAGGACCCCAAAAAAGCCAAAGGCCTTGTCAAACGCGACGTCGTTCGAATTGTCACACCCGGCACGCTGACGGATGAGATTCTTCTCAATGAACGGGAAGATAATTTTCTGTGTGCCGTCCATCTCGGACGAACCGCCGACGCCCTCTCCTGGGTGGATTTGTCCACAGGGCATTTCTTCATCCAGTCAGTACCGCGGGAGAAAGCCCTCGACGAAATCCTCCGCCTTAATCCGAAAGAAGTCCTGCTGGCCGAACGCAAAGGCGACCTGTTCGGAGCGGAAACCCAGACCCTGGCGGCCCAAATCCGCCAGATGACAAACGCCGTCGTCACGGAGCGGCCGGGCTGGTATTTTGACCCATACACGGCCCGCCAGAAACTCCTGAAGCATTTCGGCGTCTCGACGCTCGAGGGATTCGGCATTCAGGACGGAGATGAAACGCTCTGTGCGGCCGGCGCAGTTTTGGAATATCTTCAGGAAACCCAGAAAACCGCGCTGACCCATATCACCAAACTTCAAAAGGTTGAACCCAGCCGTTTTCTGCGAATTGACCCGATTTCGCTTCGGTCTCTGGAAATCGTCCAGACGATTCGCGGGGAAAGCACACGCGGCACGCTGCTGCAGACGGTGGACAGGACCCTGACGGGCATGGGCAGCCGCCGGCTCCGCTCGATGCTGTGCATGCCGCTGTACGACCTCGAAGAAATTCGGCGAAGGCAGGATGCGATTGAAGAATTGGTCGAGCAGGAGACGGTCTGCGCCCGCATTCGGGACCTCTTAAAAGAAACCGCCGATGTGGAGCGGATTGCCGCCCGCATCAGCACAGGCCGGGCCACGCCGCGGGATTTGGTCGCCGCCGGACGCACCCTGCGGAAAATCCCGCCGCTGCGGGAGCTTTTGGCCGGATGCTCCGCCGCCCTGCTCAACCAGCTGGCCGGACAATGCGACAGCATGGACGAACTGGCCGAGCTGCTCGAGAAAGCCGTCGAGCCGGACCCGCCGATGCATCTGCGCGACGGCGGCGTCATTCGCACGGGCTTTGATGAACAGCTCGACCGGCTCCGCTCCCTCTCCAAAGACGGACGCAGTTTCCTGGCGGACTATCAGCAGAAGGAAATCCAGCGAACCGGAATCCCCAACCTGAAAATCGGTTTTAACAAAGTTTTCGGCTACTACATCGAGGTGACCCACTCGATGGCGGACAGGGTGCCGCCCGACTACATCCGTAAGCAGACCGTCAAAAATGCCGAACGCTACATCACCGAGCCGCTGAAAGAATATGAAGAGCAGGTGCTGACCGCCTCCGAAAAGGCCCTTGAACGAGAGCAGGAGCTCTTCGACCAAATCCGCCTGCACACGGCACAGTATATCCCGCGCCTGCAGAAACTAGCCGACGCCGTTGCACAGATTGACTGTCTGGCCTCGTTTGCCCATCTGGCCCGGCAGAATCACTACATCCGCCCGCAGATGACCGACACGAAAGAACTGGTCATCATTGAGGGGAAACATCCGGTTCTGGCTGACCTGATGGGCGCGGAGTTTGTCCCGAATGATGTGGAATTAGGGACCGAAAGCGGTGATTTGGCGATTATCACAGGCCCCAATATGGCGGGCAAAAGCACCTACATCCGCCAGACCGCCCTTTTGGTGCTGCTGGCCCAGACGGGCTCGTTCATTCCGGCCAAAGAGGCCCGCATCGGACTGGTGGACCGAATCTTCACGCGAGTGGGCGCTTCCGACGAACTGGCCCGCGGCCAGAGTACTTTTATGGTGGAGATGACCGAAACCGCCAATATCCTGAACAATGCCACGGAGCGGTCGCTGGTCATTCTCGATGAGGTCGGACGCGGCACGAGCACCTATGACGGGCTGTCGCTGGCCTGGGCCATTACCGAACATCTGGCCAACCACATCAAATGCCGCACCCTGTTTGCCACGCATTATCATGAACTGACGGAACTGGGCCGGCTGCTGGTCAATGTCAAAAATCTCAACGTGGCCGTGCGGGAATGGGAGGGACAGGTCATCTTCCTGCACAAAATTGTGCCCGGCGGCACCGACAAAAGCTACGGCATTCACGTAGCCAAACTGGCGGGCATCCCCAAATCCATCCTTCGCCGGGCCGATGAAATCCTTAAAGACCTCGAAAACACCTTCGCCAAAGAGGCCTCCGGCGAAAAACTCGCCCGCCACAAAACCGCTCAGGAGGAAGACCTCCTGTTTGTCGAAAAACACAAATCCGTCCTCGAAAAACTCCGGGAACTGGACGTGAACAACCTGACCCCCATCGAAGCCATCAATCTGCTCAATGAAATCAAAAAAGAGATGGAATAGCCGTCGGCACGGCTGTCGGAACTCTTTATTGTTTTATTCCCTGCAATTCCCGCCGCTGGCGGATAAGCCGCTCGCGGACTTCGCTTAAGAATCCATGGTACTGCGGCCCGCGAAAATCCGGGAAGGTAAACTCAAAACTCCGCCAGGCCCCTTTGTGAAACATCAGGGTCACCTCGGCATACATATTTTGTCCGATGTAAATTCGATGGGAAAAATTCTTGGTTGAGGCCAGAACCAGTTTGGCCGGCTCCAGATACCCCGGGTCCAGGTTCACCGGACGCGGCCAGGGGGTCTTTAATTCCTCCGCCAGTCTTTTTTCCAGCTCATTGGTCTGGTGTTTGATGTCCGCCAGCCGACCCGGCTCAATCAGTTGTTCAAAGGCCAGAAAATTGCGGAGAATCGACGGCCCGGTCTCTTCCCGATAGTAATCCGTCTGGGTAAAGGGCCAGACCTCGCTGATACAGTCCGCCCGCCCGTACTGCCGCTGCAGGGCCTCCTGAGCCGCCTGAAGACAGCGCAAATCCGACGCAAGAATCCCGCAAATCAGTTTGACCGGCTGGGGTGATGCAACCTCTCCCATAAGCAAGATATCCGCCTTACTCGAGCAGACTCCGGACTTGAAAGCCGAGGAATATGGTATTTGACGATATCCCAGACAACTCGATTGTCAACCGCACTGTAGCCGTGAATCAGAATGTTGCGAAAGGCGATAATTTTTCGGGAATCTTCTATCTGTTCTGTGATTTGTGCATCGAGTTTATACAGCCGATTCATCGCCTCCCCGATAATCTCGAACTTTCGCTCCACGGAGGCCTGAAGCTGATCATCCTCAAGATAATGCTCAAGTATTTTGCCGCGCGTGTACCGCTCAATGGACTCCGCCGCCGGGAGAATATCTTCCAACAAAGACCGTTTTTCAATCTGCATAGAGCGGCTCTCGCTGTCGATTCACCATGTCCAGAAAATATCTGTTCTTTACGGCTGTGGGCATAAGTAAGTCCACCGGTCTTCCGAACAACTGCTCCAAATCGAACAGAAGACCGAAATAAACCTCGGCATATTCTCCCTCCCGGAGCGGCAAAAACTCCACCAAAAAATCCAAATCACTGGTTTGAGGATTAAACCGGCCTGAAGCGGCCGAGCCGAACAGTTCGAGTCGGGCTACTCGATATTTCTTGCAAAGTGCCTCCAGTGCCCCGCGATGCTGTTTGATCTGTTCAATCACAACCTGAATACCCTCTCGTTTCTTTCCTGATTATACCGATTCATCAAAAGAGGGTCAAGCAGACCCGCCATTCGGTGAAAGTGAATCCTGTCCACAAATTTCTATACCGAAACCGCATTCAGTCTGTTCAGCATCTGCTGAACCCGTTCGGCGGCAAAGGCGGCGGCCCGGGAAATCTCCACCAGCTGCTTGTCCTTTTCGCTGCGCAGTTTCACCTCGGCCTTGCCCTCGGCCAGCGAATTTTTGCCCAGCGTAATCCGAATCGGAATGCCCAGCAGGTCGGCATCCTTGAACTTCACACCGGCCCGCAGGTCCCGGTCATCCAGCAGGACCTCGACGCCCTTGTCCAGAAGCTCGCGGTAAATCCGCTCCGCCGCTTCCATCACATCCGCATCCGGTGCGGCGGGCGTGACAATCACCTGCCAGGGGGCAATCGTCATCGGCCAGATAATGCCCCACTCATCGTGCGACTGCTCAATCGCAGAAGCAACAATGCGGTTGATGCCGATGCCGTAGCAGCCCATCAGGCAGGGCTTGCGGCGGCCCTCTTCATCCAGGAAAAACGCCTCCAGTTTGACGCTGTATTTGGTGCCGAGCTTAAAAACCTGTCCGACTTCAATGCCCCGCTTAAAGAGCAGTTTTTTCCCGCCCCAGGTGTCGCCCGCAACGGCATTGCGGACATCACAAACCTGAATCCCGGCGCCTTCGAGCGGGAAATCCCGGCCCGGCACAACATTCTTCAAATGATAATCCGTCTTGTTGGCACCGGTGATGCCGACGGCCATAGCCGCCACGGCATGGTCAATCAGAATTTTGCTGACGCGTCCGGCCAGCCCGACCGGTCCGGCAAAACCGACGGCCGCTCCGGTAACCTTTCGAATCGTCTCCTCATCCGCCAGCTCAATATGATGCCCGACAAAGAACTGATTGACTTTCTCCGGATTGACTTCATGGTCGCCGCGAACCAGAACGGCAAAAACCTCCTCGTCTGTCTTGTAAATCAGGGTTTTAATCAAATCCTGCGGACGGGCCTTCAGAAACGCACAAACCGCTTCGATGCTGCCGACATTCGGCGTATGCACTTCAGCAGGCGCGTCCGCCCGCACCGGCGGCTGCTTGGGCAGCGGGTCCACCGGGGCCTTTTCGATATTCCACGCACGCTGCCCATCCTCTGTATAGACAATCACATCCTCGCCGTTTTCACAGGGAACGGTGAACTGATGCGAACCGGTGCCGCCCATCTCGCCCGTTTCGGCCTCGACAATCACAAACTCCAGCCCGCAGCGGGCAAACACCCGTCGGTAGGCATTGTACATATCCATATAGGTTTTGTGCAGACACTCCTCCGTGGCGTGAAAACTGTAGGCATCCTTCATCAGGAATTCACGGGAACGAAGCACGCCGAAGCGGGGCCGAAACTCATCCCGATATTTTGTATTGATTTGATACAGATTCAGCGGCAGCTGCTTGTACGACTGAATCTCCTGCGAGGCCAGATATGTAAACCCTTCCTCCGCCGTCGGCGAAAGCACGTTCATTCGTCCGTGCCGGTCGCGGAACTTTCCCAGCGTTTCGCCGTAATCAATATCCCGGCCGGTTTTCTGCCACAGCTCCATCGGCTGCACAACCGGCACTGTGCACTCCTGCGCACCGGCCCGGTTCATCTCTTCCCGGACGATATTCATCACCTTCAGCAAAATCCGCTGACCGGCGGGCAGATAAATATAGGTGCCGCTGGCCAGCTTGCGCATCAGACCGGCGCGAATCATCAGCTGATGCGAAATAATCTCCGCTTCCGCAGGCACTTCCTTGACCGTAGGGATAAACGTCTGACTGTAGCGCATGAAAATCTCCTGAAATCTTTACACCGTGTCCGCCAGGCGGACCAAAACTTTCCTGACAATCTCCTCGGGCACTTCCACAGCCCATTGTCCGTCCCGGCACAGCACCGAACCCAGCTTTTCCAGCAGCACAAACCGCGGACGTCGGCCGACGGACTTTTTATCCAGTTTCAGCAGCTCTAAAATTTTCTCCGGCGGATAGGCCCCTGCTGCGCGGGTCGCAAGCCCCAGTCTACCCAAAAGGGCCTCAATCCGCTCCAGCCGGTCATCACCAACCAGCCCCATCTCCTTTTCAATCCATCCGGCGGCAATCATTCCAATCGCAACCGCCTGCCCATGCAGCAGCGAATATCCGCTGAGGGCCTCGAGGGCATGTCCAATCGTATGGCCGTAATTGAGCACCCGCCGCCGATTCTTCTCCAGCGGGTCCTCCATCACCACCGAGGCCTTGATTCGGCAGTTCTGACAGGCCAGATGCTCCAGCACCGCGGGGTCTCGCTTCAGCAGCAGGTCGGCATTCTCCTCCAGCCATGCAAAAAAGGCGGCATCGGCGATGGCGGCATGCTTGACCGACTCGGCCAGCCCGGCCCGATACTGCACCTCATCGAGGGTTTGAAGCGTCTGGGTATCCATATACACAGCCGCCGGATGCCAGAATGCGCCAAAGGCGTTTTTGCTTCGAGTGCTGTCCACGCCGGTTTTGCCGCCAATGCTCGAATCGGCCTGGCTGATGGTCGTCGTCGGGATATGCACAACGGGCACGCCGCGTTTGAAAACAGCCGCCGCAAAACCGGCAATATCCCCGACCGTTCCGCCCCCCAGCGCAATCACCAGGGTATCCCGCCCCAAAAAGCGGCTTTCCATCGCCTCCAAAATCGATGCAAGCGTCTGCATCGTTTTAGACGCTTCCCCCGGCGGGTCAATCACATAG
This sequence comes from Anaerohalosphaeraceae bacterium, assembly GCA_037479115.1. Taxonomy (NCBI): domain Bacteria; kingdom Pseudomonadati; phylum Planctomycetota; class Phycisphaerae; order Sedimentisphaerales; family Anaerohalosphaeraceae; species Anaerohalosphaeraceae bacterium. The sequence continues at coordinate 42,883 of JBBFLK010000014.1, forward strand.
ACTCCCATTTGGCTGCCGCCCAGAAAGCGGTCCAGATGACCGGCCTGCACAAGAGAGCGGTCCGTAATCACAAACCCCGTCCGTCCGGCAAATTGCACCTCCAGCGCCTCCCGAAGCTTCCCTAAAAAGCTGCTGCCGACAAAAACCGGATACCCCCCTTCCGGCAGAGCGGGCGTTGACACCTTGAACGTCTTCAGATTGTCCTTCAGAGGGGAGTCCATTTTTCGCTAATAGGCAATCAGCCGATGAATGGGATAGGAACCGAGTTTCTGACGCCCCTCCAGCCCGGTCAGCTCAATCAGAAAGGAAAAACCGCAGATTTGACCGCCCAGTTTTTTCACCAGTTCACAGGCCGCCGCCATCGTCCCGCCCGTGGCCAGCACATCATCTACCAAAAGAACACGCTGGCCCGGACGAATGGCATCGCAGTGAACTTCAATGGAATCCTGCCCGTACTCCAGACCATAATGGACGGACGCGGTCTGATACGGCAGCTTGCCTTTTTTTCGCATCGGAATAAAGCCCGCGCTTAAAACCGCCGCAATGGCCGAGCCGAAAATAAATCCCCTGGCCTCCACCGCCGCCACGCAGTCAACCGCTTTGTCTATATACGGACTCGACATCTCCTTTATTGCCTGCCCAAATGCCTCCGCATTCGCCAGAAGCGGCGTAATATCCCGAAACAATATCCCCGGCTTGGGGAAATCAGGAATACTGCGAATATAGTCTTTTAAATCCAATTCCATCCCTTTCCTGCACGCAGGCCGTCGCATCTCAGAAACGGGGATTATAGCAAAAAACTCCCTCAAAAAAATATTTTTTTGGGCGGCGAATGTACATAAAAAAAGCGGACCTATAAACGGCCCGCTTTTGTCCGTTCCTTCGTTTATTTAACGGGTCATCAGTTCATTCAGTTTGGCCAGGCCGCTTCGCTGAATCTGGCGAACCCGCTCACGCGTCAGCCCGAGCTTTTCGCCGATTTGCTTGAGGGTCAGCGGCTCCTGCCCGTCCAATCCAAACCGCAGACGAAGCACCTCGGCCTCCCGCGGGTCAATTTCCTCCAGCAGTTCAAGGGCCTGGCAGAGTTCCTCTTCGCCGCCGATTTCATCATCCGGCAGAGACACCTTGTCATCTTCGACGGTCTCTTCAAGCCCCGCATTGCCCTCCGGATTGTCATATTGAAAACCGGCCTCCACCACCGAAACAATATCCTGAATGGCCTTGGCCTTTCGAATCGGCACCTTCATCGCTCCGGCCATCTCTTCCAGACTGACCGTTCGGCCCAGCTTCAGTTCCATCTCTGCATAGGTCTGACGCCACTGATTAATCAATTCCACCATATAGGTCGGGATATGAATCGGCTGGGCATTGTTCAAAATCGCCCGCTTGATGGCCTGCTTAATCCACCAGGCCGCATAGGTGCTGAACCGCACCTTATGCTCCGGGTCAAAGGTATCCACCGCCCGCAATAACCCCAGATTGCCCTCCTCAATCAGGTCCCCCAGCGTCATTCCGCGTCCGGAAAACCGTTTGGCAATATTGACCACCAGCCGAAGGTTGGAACGAACCAGCCGGTCGCGGGCTTCCGGATCATTGTTTTCGATAATCGCCTTGGCCAGCGTCTTCTCTTCCTCCCAGCTGAGCAGCGGGGCCTCATCGATTTCCTTCAAATACTCTTTAATCGTGATATCAAATGCCATTTGTTGGTCTCCTCGGTTCACAGCCGGTATTTCTGAGGGCTTCCATTGCCTCAAGAAAACCGTTTTTCTCGGACGCTTAGGCCCGCGGACATCCGCCGAGCCCGGTGTTCTTATCGGCTCAAAACACGACCGCCTTAAGCACCTATCCGGCCCGGTTTCTCTTTTCCGGGCTTTTTCTGCGGCAGAGGAAAAACTGAAAATTACTGGACAGGCCGCCTCTTTTTTGTATGATAGGTTCGAATGGGAAATCAATATGATGATTGTATCGAATTGTTCTCTGAAGACGCTCGTTTTTGTCTGGATTCTGATTGGCGCCGCACCGGCCGAAAACCCCCTTTTCGATGGGGCGGACCCGCACGCCGTCTGGTTTGACGGCCGTCTTGTCCTTTATCCAACTTCCGAGAGGGGCCGTTTTTATGCATACTCCTCTGCGGATCTGCTTCATTGGCAAAAACACGGGCCGATTTTCAGCGTCAGCCAAATCGAATGGCTCACCGAACGCAAAAGCGGCTGGGCCCCCTGCCTCATCGAAAAAGACGGCACATTTTATTTCTACTATTCACTCGGCCCCAAACCCTCCCACATCGGGGTGGCCGTCGGCAAAAGCCCGCTGGGACCTTTCACGGATTCCGGGCGGCCTCTGCTGTCAGACCACAACGACCCCAACTTTGAAGCCATTGACCCGATGGTCTTTCAAGACCCCCAATCCGGAAAGTATTATCTCTACGCGGGCGGCAGCGCCGGCTCCACCCTGAGGGTTTTTGAATTAACGGACGACCTGCTCGGGCTCAAACAGGAAATCCCGGTGCAGACGCCGCCGAATTTTACCGAAGGCGTCTTTATCCATTATCGAAACGGCCTGTATTACCTGTCCTACAGCCACGGCAGCTGGCGGCACAGCTCCTATTCGGTGCATTATGCCGTCTCAAAAACCCCTCTGGGCCCCTGGGACTACAAGGGCCCAATCCTTGTCAGCAACGACCGCTTTAAAGGCCCCGGCCATCACTCGTTTGTTTATGTACCGCCCAAAGACCGCTGGTACATCTTTTACCACCGCTGGGAAAACGTCGAAGGAGACGGCCCCTACTCCGGCAGCCGAAAAATCGCCGCAGACCTTGTGGAATATGGCACCGACGGAACCATCAAACCTATCCAAATGACCCCCACAGCCAAATTGGAATCGTCTCCAATTCAAAGAAATCCCAAGTAAGTTCTTGACTCAAGAACGCTTTTTTGTTAACATAGGCAAAATTGGAGAACAGAAAAGCGGAAATATAGATAAACGATTGGAGGGGCGTACCTCACAACGAAATCTACCTTTTTCTTTCCTGCTTTTCCTTTTGAAAATCAGAAAGGTTCTTATGTGTAAAAATAGTTGGAGTGTTTTTGTCTTTTTATCCGCTTGTCTATGCAGTATTTCGTTCGGCGCCATCACACTTTATACCCCGCCGTCGGGTGATGCGATGTATTCCTGGAACAGCAAATACGGTCCCTACGGCTACACAACCGGAACCAACGAAATGGGGGTAGGCCTGTCTATGGGCGGCAGCTACGGAAACGATTACACCATTTCCATCTTCGAAATTCCGATAGCCGCCTTATCCGGCCAAACAATCACAAGCGCCGTTCTGGAAGTGGAATCATTAGGATTTGATACGGGCTACTGGTATGGTTCAGCCGGGATTCGGTGGGTCAATACAGGCACCATGAACCTGACCGGTGATGTCGTTGCGGATAATCTGGGCCCGACGACAGCCTTCGTCTCCATAGAGTACTATCTGTTCAACAGCGGGACGGTAGAAGGCACACCCGGCATCAAACAATTTGACGTGCTGAATCATCTTCTCGACGACCTTGCGGCCGGAAGGGCCTACACAACGTTTGTTCTGTGCGGGTCTCGAGATACAGGCGGGGCAATCTACACTGCCGAAAGCGGACGCGGACCGCGAATTATTGCGGTTCCTGAACCAACATCGCTCCTGCTGCTGGCCTTCAGCGGTCTTCTGACAGCTGCAAAAAAACGCCGGACACATTAATTGCTCGTCTTTTCAAGCACCTTGTTCCTCCGAACAAGGTGCTTTTTTATTTGCTTCTTTTGCCCGGCTGAGAGCCAGGCCTGTCAGAAGAATCACCGCTGTCCCAATCACCGGAATCAGAAAATCGTTCCACGAATAGGCGAAACGCCCGAAAAAGACCGGAAACTTTTTTGATGCCGTCATCCAGAGGATTAAAAGGATTCCGAGCGTTGTGCCAATCCCACCGGCGGAATTTCCCGCCCTGCGGGACATCAGACCCAGAAGAAACAGCCCAAGCATGCCCCCGCTGAAAATGCCTGCCAGCGTCTGCCACGTCTTGAATCCTTCGCCGAATCGGCTCATCGCAAAAGCCGCCAGGATGCCGGACAGACCAAAAAAGCCCGTAGCCGCATAGAGCACGTTCAGGCACTGCCGGTCCGTCGCGTCCGCCTTGAATCGTCGAAAGAAGTCCGACATAATCAGAGTAGCCGCCGAATTTAAACTCGTCGAAACGGTGCTCATCGCCGCCGCAAAAATCGCCGCAATCAAAAGCCCCCTCAACCCCGCCGGCAGGGTCTGAACAATGTAGTAAGGAAAAATATAGTCCGGCTTGGCCGCAACGGCCGGCGGAATCTCCGCCGACTGGATTTTGTAATACGCAAACAGGAGCGAACCAATCAGGAAAAACATCGCCGAGACCGGAAGATACAGCAGTCCCCCCAGCAGCAGGCTCTTGCCCGCCTCCCGGTCGTTTTTGGAGGATTTATACCGCTGGACATAGTTCTGGTCGATGCCGAAGTTCTGCAGATTCAGCACAATGCCGAAAAGCAGGACAACCCAGAACGTCTCCTCCCGCAGCGAAGGCCCGAAACTTCCCAGACTGAATTTCCCCTCATTAAATGCCGTTGACAGCAGTTGAGCAGGACCTCCGGACACGGAAAAGAGCATCACAAGGGTACAAACCAGAGCCCCGCCGATGAGAATGACACTTTGAATCGCATCCGTCCAAATCACCGCCGTAATGCCCCCTATCAGCGTATAAACGGTCACGGAAAGCCCAAGCAGGAAGATAATCGCTTTGATATCCCATCCGAGCAGAATCTGCATCGGCACGGCCGTCAGATACAGCACAGCCCCCATCCGGGCAATCTGTGTGGTCAGAAAACAGAGATTGGCGTACAGCCGGGCCCAATAGCCGAACCGCTGCTCCAGTTCCTCATAGGCGGAAATGGCCTCGGTCCTCCGCCGGTAGTACGGAACAAAATAATGATAGGCGATGAACACAGCAATCGGCAGCGACAGACTGAAGGTAAAAAAACTCCAGTTGTCCGCATAGGCCTTGCCCGGAATGCCGATAAAGCTGATGCTGCTCAGATATGTGGCAAAAATAGACAAGCCGGTCAGCCAGCCTGGAAGCGAATGGTGTCCGGCGACAAATCCATCCGTGGATCGGCTCTTTCGGTAAAAGAAAGCCCCGATGCTCAGTGTCCCGACAAAATAAAGAACCAGAACTGTCAGGTCAACCGCACTGAATTGTCCCATTTGCCGTCCCTGTGCTTTGGTTCTTTTCGATTCCGAAAGGGCCGCCGACCCCTTCACCGTTCGTCCGCAGGCGGATAGAGATTTCGCCACTCATTCAGAAACTCGCGTATCTTTTCCTGCTGGGACTCTGAAAAACAGCAAAACGGTTCCGCCGGCATGTCGCTGCAAATTCCCATAATGCGCAAGGCGCATTTGATTCCTCTGAAAATCCCCGAACTGGACTGGCCGACACTGTAAACCGCCGTGCTGAGTTTCATAACCAGCTGATGCAGCTGCCGAACCTTTCGAATGTCGGAGGACACGGCGGCATTATATAAATCCACATACAGCCGGGGGAACAGGTTGGCTCCCCCGCAGATTCCGCCGTCGGCCCCCAGCAGGAGAGATTCCGCCAGCAGCTCCTCGGTGCCCATCAGGATTTTGAAGCCCGGATTTTCCCGGAACATCCATTTGATTTTTTGAAAGTGCATCATATCGCCGGAACTGTCCTTCAGTCCGATGACACCGGGCAGCTCCGCAATGCGTCGGACGGTTTGAGGGTCCATCGACATCTTTGTGCACAGAGGGATATTGTACAAAACCACGGGAAGAGAAACTTGGGAAACAAGGCGCTCCATATACCCAATCAGCTCCTCCTGGCCCATTGGCAGATAATACGGAGGGGCCGCCACAACGGCGTCGGCACCGTTTTCCGCAGCAAAATGGGCCAAGGCAGCGGATTCCGAAACCACCGTATCCGTAATCCCCACGAAAATCGGAACCCGCCGGTTCACCTGCCTGCAAACCCGCCGGACCAACTCCGCCCGCAGCGCGGACGACAGATAGGGCCCTTCTCCGGTCGTACCCAAAACAAACAACCCGTGCACCCCGCCTGCCAGGATATGTTCAACCAGTCGCGACAATCCGTCACCGTCGATTTCCGTCTGACTTCGCAGCGGAGTGACTATCGGCGGGATAATCCCCTTTAACAGATTCGCTGTTTCCTGCACATTCTTCATCGATGTTCCTGCCGCATCCGGATTCACCCAACAAGTCCGGCAGAACCAACTGCTATTCCCTTGAGCACCTCTGTCATTCCCTTAAGCACCTCTGTCATTCCCTTAAGTACCTCTGTCATTCCCTTGAGCACCTCTGTCATTCCCTTAAGCACCTCTGTCATTCCCTTAAGCACCTCTGTCATTCCCTTAAGTACCTCTGTCA
>JBBFLK010000014.1:49439-82384 GCA_037479115.1 Anaerohalosphaeraceae bacterium
TTCCCGCGAAGGCGGGAATCAATGCCTTTCGGCATAGTTTCGCCGGACTGCTCTCCATGTTCCAACCAACCGGTCTTTGAAGACCTAAAACGATTCTACCGGAACCGACTCCATCAAACCACTCCAAATCGAACCGTCTTTTTCGCCATTTTATGCCGGCTTAAGATAAAGCCGGAACCCCTTTGACAGACCCTCGCGGCAAGGGTATTGTTTTCAGAGAATAACAATCAGAAAAAAACGGGATCCATGGCGGACGCTTTTAAGAAAGTGGTGTTCTTATACGCCCCGAGTGAAGACCGGGGACTCTGGGACGGGGTCGTTGAATACGCTTCGGTTCACCGCAGATGGCTTCTGTATTCCCCGCTGCTGCTTCAGTTTGAGGCCGATGAGGAGGAAATCTATCGATGGCTCAAACAGGTGCGGCCTGACGGACTGATTGTTCCCAACTCCCGAGAAAACCTGGGCAAAATCCTCCGGCTTTCCATCCCGACGATTCTTCATCGGAATGTAAAGCCCCGACTGCCGGGCCGGCCCGCTATCGTCGGCAATGGAGAGCGCATCGGGAAAATGGCCGCCGAGCACTTCCTGAAACTCGGATTCAAAAACTTCGGCTCTTATATCTGCGCCGCGCATGTGCCGATGCAGGAGCGTGCCGAAAGTTTTGCCAAATACCTTCGGGAATCCGGCTTTGACATCCGCGTTCTGGTCAGACCCAGGCCCGGCAATCTCACCTCCTGGAACCGGGAGCTGCTGATTCTGGCCGACTGGCTCAAATCCCTCCGCAAGCCCGCGGCCGTATTGGCCGGCGATGATACGCTGGCTGTTGATGTTTTGACCGCCTGCCGGATTGCCGACCTTCTGGTCCCGCAGCAGATTGCCGTGCTGGGAGTCAATAACAACCGGACAATCTGCGAAACGCAAATTCCCCGCATCTCCAGTGTGGCACTCGATTACAGGAAGGCCGGGTTTGAGGCCGCCGCTCTTCTGGACCGGATGATGAATAAACAGCCCCTTCCGCGGGACCAAACGGTTTTGATTGAACCGACCGCCGTCATCCCCCGACAGTCCACCGACTTTAGCGCCATTGAAGATTATGAAATCGCCAAAGCCATGACCTTTATCCGCCACCATTCAACGGGGCGGCTTCAGGTTTCCGACGTGGCCGCCCATGTGCACCTGTCGATAAACGCCCTGCAGAAGCGGTTTAAGAAAGCCGTGGGCTCATCGGTGGCGCGGGAAATCAGACGGGTCTGTGCAGACCGAATCGCCGACCTGCTGATTCATTCCGACTTGTCCATAGAGGAAATCGCCCTGACCGTCGGATTTTCAAACCCCAGCCACATCGCCCGATTCTTCCAAAAAGCCAGAGGAATGTCTCCCCTGGCTTTCCGCAGACAGTACAGCCCCCGACAAGAACGCTGACTTCCCTGGAAAAAAGAACTGCACACAACCTTTTGAGGGAAAAAGAACAGAAAAAAACATCCACCCCCCATTCCAAATCAAGTATTACCAAAAATGTCTGTGCGAAAAAGCATGGCCGGAACCTGATTTGAGGTATTGTTCAAACTTTGCGGCTTTCAGGTCATTGTCAAATCGAATGACAACAACAACTTTCCACGGTCTGAATTTGGCTGTATGCGGTGATTTCCCGGCGTTATGTTCCTCAAGACGTTTCGTCAAATCAGAGGTGAGCCCGATATACTTTTTGTCGGGTTCCGTCAAACTCTCGAGCAGATACACATACTTCATTCCGATTATCCCAAAAAGAAAAGTCCTGCTTCGCTGAAGCTACGCAGGACATCCTCCATAGCTCGCCTACGGCGAGCGACGGAGGATGGAGGCGGGGGGATTCGAACCCCCGTCCCGAGACATTTCCAGTCCGGCATCTACATGTTTAGTCGTCTGTTTGGGTCTCGCTTGAGCGGACGCCAAACGACCGGCTTCCGCTCTCGCCAGTTCACTGTTGTCTCGCTGTCGGGCCGTGAACGGAGCCCTTCAGCCAGCCCGCTGAGCGGCGTTCGCGTCAGTCCCGCGGGCAGGACCAACGGAACGGACTGCGTCAGTTACGCAGCCATTGCATACTGGTAGTTGCCAGTTATCTTTCGCAGCGGATGATTAGGCAGGCCAACCGCCATCCTGCACATGCAGCCGAACCTTCTACCTGTCCGGTCGATTCCTTTCGCCCCCGATTCACTTGTCAAAGAAACTGCTATATATTATAGCAAATCCGCCCCTTGAAAACAACATCGGTCTTCAGCGGCTCTGCCTTTCCGCCAGGCGCATCCACTCGTCCAGATTCCCTTTGAGTTCCTCCACGGTCATCGCCGCACAATGCCCATCCCAAAAACTCACATTCGCCCTTTGTCGGCTGTGGCGAAACGCCGCTGTCCCGTAAGTCTCAAAACCCAACCATTCCTCTCCGGTTTCTGTATATTTATCGCACCCCCACCAGTTAAACCACCAGTCCAGGGCGTCCGCCATACACAAAATCCGCCCGCTCTGACGCAGCAGCCGCTCCCGGATGGAATCCTGGAAATAATACACATGGGCATTCAGCCCATAGCTGCGGTCCATCGCATAGAGCCCTTCCTCCGGATTTTTCAGGGCAAACGAGGCGGAAGGACAGATATATTTCCGCTCATACGAAGGTTTATACTCCTGGATATTCTGCGGAAAACGACGGATTTTGTATTCCTCCGTTAAAAACGGCAGCCCGATTCGGCCGCGAAACTCATCCAGCGTAAACCACGGCCGCATAATCGGGTCCTGAACCGAAATCGGAAGCAGGTATCGTGTTTCCGTAAAATACCCATAAAAAGCAAACGTATAATTTTTCATCAGCGACTTGCAGACAATCGAACGCCCCGCTTCCCGGGCCTGACGCAGAGCCGGCAGAAGCACACCCACCAGCAGGCTTAAAATCCCGAGCACCGCCAGCAGTTCGATGAGCGTAAACGCATTGTGCCGCCGTGTTTCCATTTCGACCGTCCTTTCCGGCCTATCTTGTTTTCTACGAACCGCACAAGGTGCCGGTTTGTCAAAAACGCCGGCCGCGAAGAATGGAAATCAACAGCCAGATGCCGATGGCCGCCGCCGTCAGATACCCGATGACCCCCAGGGCCTCCAGCGTCATCAGCCCCAGCACAGTCCCCTCCTGAGCCACCAGCAGACTGGAGCCGATCAGCAGCGCCGCAATAATAATGGCAAACGACATCCGATTGGAGCTGTTGTCCAGCGTCCGCTCCAGCTGCTCCAGATGCTCATGATGAATATGAATCCGAAACTGCCCGCGGCGCACTTTGTTCAAAATGGCCGCCGCATCCTCCGGAAATCGGCCCGCCAGCTCCCCCGCCCCCTGCGCGGCCTTGCCCAGCTGACGGAGAATCCCGCTGGGTTTCATCGATTCGAGCATAAACCGCCTGGCATACGGTTTCAGATGCTCAATAATCTGAAACTCCGGGTCCAGCCCGGTCGCAAACGATTCAATGGTCATCAGGCATTTCAGCATCAGCGTAAAATCACGCGGCGGCTGGATATGATGCGACCGGATAATCTCAAAGCCGCGTCCGATCGCCTCTCGAAACGGAATATCCTTCAGCGGAAGGTGCGAATAGGTGTCCAGCAGTTCCTCCAAATCCCGCCGCAAATCCAGCACATCCGTCTGTTCCTCAATCATTTCAGCCCGCTCCAGCCCCTGCAGAACACGCGTCACATCGCCGCTGACAATCGACAGCACAATCGCCTGCATCAACTGACGGTCCGGACGGCTCAGCCGGCCCACCTGCCCGAAATCCAGCGGGGCCAGCACATTGCCCTTCATCACAAAGAAATTCCCCGGGTGCGGGTCCGTGTGGAAAAAACCGAAATCAAAGACCTGCTTGAGCACAAAATCCGCGCCGCGCCGGGCGATTTCCTTTGTGTCGTATCCTTCCGCCGCAAGCCGTTCCACTTGAGAGGGCTTGATGCCCTCGATAAACTCCATCGTCAGAATACCCTCGGAGCAGTATTCCTCAAAAACCTCCGGCACGTGCACGGTCGGGTCGTCAGCAAAATTCTGCCGGAAGCGCTGAAGATTTTTCCGCTCGCGGGATAAATCCACCTCCTTGAGCACCGCCTGAGCAAATTCGCGAACCATTCGCTGGGGGTCGATGGCCTGTCCGTTCCGCAGACGCCCTTTCAGCAGCGCCGCCAAATCCTCCAGAATCTCCAATTCGGTTCGAATCACCCGAACAATGCCCGGCCGGCGGATTTTCATCGCGGCTAATCGGCCGTCTTTCAGGCACACGCGATGCACCTGAGCAATGCTGGCCGCCGCAATCGGATACGGCTCAAAGGTCTCAAACAATTCCTCCGGATAGGCGCCCAGCTGCTGGCGAATTTCCTGTCGAATCGTCTCCGGTTTTTCCGGCGTCACCTGGTCCTGAAGCCGCTCCAGTTCATCCACCAGCTCCGTCGGAATCAGGTCCGGACGGGTGCTGAGCAGCTGCCCCAGCTTGATAAACGTCGGTCCCAGTTCTTCCATCGCCAGGCGAATCCGACGGGCCGGGGAGGTCTGTGCCAGCTCTTCCCGCCGAGCCGTTGGAAATCCTTTCGACCCCAGCCCCACCCGAAATCGGCGCGCGATGATTCCGGCGGCCTCCTCAAAACCGTACTTAATCAGTACGGACATAATATGCCGATACCGCGCCAGATGAGCGGCGGTTCGCTTGACTCGGTAAAACAGACCCCGCAAACCCGTTTCCCCCTTTTATTTTTTGAGGAGCTGGTCGATTTTCTCTTCCAGACGCTTGAGGTCTTCTTTTGTCGCCAAAGGCATCTGCGTCAGGACCTTATGAAGCTGTTCTGAAATGATTTTCTCCAAATCGGCTCGGCTTTTTTCCGCCAGCTCCAGAATCTCTTTCACAAAGCCGCTTTTCTCCTCGCGTTTGGCCTTGCCCTTCTGAACATACTCCTCGAAAAGGGCTTCCGCCCGTTCCTTGGTCATGCTCATCGCCCCCAGCCCTGCCAGAAACAATTTATCGAGTGTCTCAAACATTGTCCGCTCCTTTCTTTTTGGAAATGACCATTCAGAAATTCCAACAAATGAAGTCCGTTTTAAACTATTATATCGAAAAACCGGTTCGGGGACAACTTCTAACCGAAAGACCGATAAGAATCTTCCGTGTTTGCCTTTTCTCCCGCACGAAAAAAGGGATTTTGCCGTAAAAGAAGCAATAAAAAGGGGTCAAAAGCCGACAATTCCTAAATGAAAGACAGACAAACTCCGGAATGCTTACAGGAGTATTGATTTTCCAAGCGGCTTGATGTATAATGAAAATACTGTTATTTGCAGGGCTTTGGGAAATGGTATGACGCCGATTTTAAGGATAAGTTTTTTTCTCTTGCTCGGCTGTACGCTTTGGGGGGGTATCCGAAACGGCGGCTTTGAGATACCGGATCCGAATATAACCGAGTGGTGTATTCCTCCGTGGGGATGGGAACGCGCCAGGGACAATGCTTACGGCGACTGCTATGCCTCGCTTCACCGCTACCTGATTCCGAATCCTCAATACGACCGAAGCAAGCAGGAGGTCAAATGGTCTCTGCCGGGTCCGTATGAAGGCCGTCGCTTTGTGGTGCTCTCTACCGGCGACCTCGGAGAGGAATCGGACCCCCATATCATCCATTCCACAATCCGGCAAACCGTCACGTTTCTGCCCGGACAGCGGCTCTCCGGGGCCTACTTTTTCGGCACCTGCGATTTCCTTCAATACAACGATTACGGAAAAATCTACCTCAAGCCGGTGGACCCAAACAGCGGCCTGCCGGATGAAATCGTCCTGGCCTACTGTGACGTCAAAATCGTCGGCGATTTCAAATCTACCAATACCTGGATTCCTTTCCAGTATGATTTCACGGAACAAACCGCCGGAACTTATGAGCTGATTTGCACCGTCAAAGACGTACTGGATACCATTTACAAAAGCTATCTGGCGGTGGACGGCCTGTCCGTCTGCACGGTTCAGCCCGGCGACATCAATCAGGACTGCTCCGTAGATGCCAAAGATTTTCAAATCCTCTCCAGCGCCTGGCTGAGCTGGTGTCCGGACCCGAATGCCTTCGACCCCAACACCCTCCTGCCCAAACCCGATTATCCCATCGGCATCATTCCGCCCGGCTACATCTACGACCCCAACCTGATTGACCCCAACTGTCCCTGTCCCAAGGCCGACCTGAACAAAGACTGGTTCGTGGACAGTCTGGATTTAATGATTCTGACCGACAACTGGCTCAAGAACGGCAACTAAAGGGTTTCAGACCGGCGGAGGTTCGTCTATACCAGCATCAGAATCACCCGGCCGGTCTGATACACCAGCAGGGTAATCAGGTAAGCCAATCCCGTCAGACCGGCAAACTGAAAAAGGGCCCACTTCCACGTCCCGCTTTCCCGGCGTGTTACCGCCACGGTTGCTATACACGGCGTGCTGATTAGACAAAACAGCATCACGCAGAATCCCTGCAGCGTGCTGTAGTCTTCGCGGATATGCTCCCGCAGCCGCTCCAAATCCTCCTCCCCGCCGAGCGAGTACACAATGGACAGCTGCGAGACAAATACTTCCTTAGCCATGGCGGCCCCAATCATCGCCGTGCCGATTTTCCAGTCAAACCCCAGCGGACGGATCGCCGGCTCCATCCATTTGCCGATGCGTCCGGCCAGAGAATACTCCAGCTCGACACGCTCCGTCTGGGCCTCCTCCGCGGTCAGGAGCTCCTGCGGAGGACGCGGATACCGCGTCGCCGCCCACATTACAATCGACAGGGCCAGAATCACCGTCCCCGCCTTGCGCAGATACAGCCAGCCCCGGTCCCACATATGCAGCAAAAGCCCGCGCAGCGTCGGCAGCCGATACGGCGGCAGCTCCATCACAAACGGGACCGACTCGCCTTTCAGAAGCGTGCGGCGCAGCAGACGCACGCACACAATCGCCAGGACAATGCCAATCAGATAAATCAGCCACATCATCGGTCCGCGAAGCGCCGGCGGAAAGAAGACCGGAATCAGCAGTCCGTAAATCGTAATCCGGGCCCCGCAGCTCATCAGCGGAATCACCAGCATTGTCGCCAGACGCGTCCGCCGCTCCTCCAGAATCCGCGTCGCCAGAATCGCCGGTACCGAACAGCCGAACCCAATCAGCATCGGAATAAAACTCTTGCCGTGCAGCCCGATTCGATGCATCAGCCGGTCCATAATAAACGCCGCCCGCGCCATATAGCCGCTGTCCTCCAGAAACGCAATCCCCAGAAACAGCAGCAGAATATTCGGCAGAAACACCACCACGCCGCCCACCCCCGCAATCACCCCGTCGATCAGAAGAGATTTGATTTCTTCGGAAACCCCCTCCGGCCAAAACCGCCCGACCATCCGGGCCAGAAATGTAAAGCCGTCCTCCAGCCAGCCCTGCGGCCAGGCGCCAACCTGAAACGTCAGGTAAAAAACAAGGTACATCAGAACGGCAAAAATCGGCAGCCCTGCATACCGATGCGTCAGAACCGCATCCATCCGGTCGCTGAAATCCCGCCGCTTCAGAACCGTCTGGCGGACCGTTTCCTGACAGGCCCCGGAGATAAACCCATATCGGCGTTCCGCAATCAGCACCTCCGGCGACTCCCCGAAAACCGCCGCCAGATGTCGGCGGATTTCATACAGCACATCAGACACTCGGGGCGACCGAATCTGGTCCTGAATCTCCGAATCCCCTTCGAGCAGCTTCAAAGCCGTCCAGCGCCGCCCGTAAGACCGGATAAGAGGATGATTTTCCTCAAGCACAGATTCAATCTTTCCAATCGCCTCCTCCAGTTCCGGACCGTAGCGAATCTCCGCGGGCACCGGACGCACCTGTTCGGCACAGCGCAAAATCGTCTTCTTGAGCTCGTCGATTCCCTCCCCTTTCGTCGCCGTCAGCGGCACAATCGGAGCCCCCAACAGAACACTCAGCTGCTCCAAATCAAACTCCAGCCCCCGCTGCCGCGCCACATCGCTCATATTAAACGCCAGCACCAGCGGCACCTTCATCTCCATCAGCTGCACCGCCAGATACAAATGCCGCTCCAGATTGGAGGCATCCACCACGTCCACCACCACATCCGGCTTCTCCTGAAGCAGGAAACGGCGGGCCACCAGCTCCTCCATCGAGTAGGCCGTCAGACTGTACACACCGGGCAAATCCACAATCCGCAGCGTCCGCCCATCGGCCCGGCAGATACCCTCTTTCTTTTCCACCGTCACGCCCGGATAGTTTCCGGTATGCTGACGCGTGCCCGTCAGGGCGTTGAATACCGTCGTCTTTCCGCTGTTCGGATTGCCCGCCAGCGCCACCAGCCATTCCGTCTTTTTTTCGAATGTGTCCATCGTTCGCTCTACAAAGGTGCTACTTGGAGTTTTTCCGACATCCCCCGCCCCAGCACAATCTTGGTATTCTTCACCTGCACAATAATCTGCCCGCGAAAATCGTTCCGCAGCACCTCCAGCGGAACATTCGGCACCAGCCCCATCCCGGCCAGCCGCAGCGTCAGCCCGTGTCCGCCCGCAATCCGAACCAGCCGGACCGTCTGTCCGGCCGGCACCTGGGAGAGAAACCGCACCGATTTATCCGCCGGAGATTCCATAGACGATTCCATTTATTGTTCCTCTGCTTTCTGGGTTTTCTGTTTCTGCTCCTGAAGACGAAACTTTCTGAACTCCGCCGTCCAGTCTTTTCCCTCAAACGAACAGCGGTTCAAAAACTCAATAAACACCACCAGCCGCTCAATAACCTCCGAGCCGAGCGTATGTTCCGCCCGGCAGGCCGCCTCCTGCGAAAGCCCCTCCTCCAGCCCGAGCACTTCCGTAAAAAACGAATGCAGAACCTGATGCCGACGAACCACACGCCGAGCCAGCCGCCCCCCCTCCTCCGTCAGACGAACCACCCCATACGGCTCATAATCAATCAGCCCCTTCTGCGCCAGTGCACGAAGAGCCCCGGTCACAGAGGCCCTCGTAACCCCCAGATGTTCGGCAATATCCTTGCTGCGGGCCGCCGACTTGGCCGACAAAAGATTAAAAATCGCCTCCAGATAATCCTCCAGCGAAGCACTCAGTTGTTCGTGTTCCGTTGTTTCCATCGGCTTTTCCTTAAAAATTAGGATTACTTAACATAGTTAGTCTTTCCTAACTTGTCAAGCGTATTTTTAACTTATTTTTTGCAAAGCACTTACACCCGAAAAATGCGGCAGACGTATTGAAAAAACCGGATTTTCTGCTTTACGAGCGTGTTTCTTTAGACGATAATTTTTTCAAATCAATTCGGTCTTGAGGAAAAAACCATGTGCGGAATCGTAGCATATTTCGGAAATAAACCGGCCCAGCCCATCCTGATTGAAGGGCTCAAACGGCTCGAATATCGCGGATATGACTCGGCCGGCATTGCCCTGCTTGAAAACGGAACCTTTCAGGTCACCAAAAGCCCCGGGCGAATCAGCAGCCTCGAAGAGATGCTGGCGGACCGCCAATCCCCCGCTACCGTCGGCATCGGACACACCCGCTGGGCCACGCACGGGCGGCCCAACCAGGTCAATGCGCACCCGCACGTGGACTGCACCGGAAAAATCGCCGTCGTTCACAACGGCATTATCGAAAACTACGCCACGCTCAAAAAATGGCTCCTGAAAGAAGGCTGCACCTTCCAGAGCGAAACCGACACCGAAGTTGTCGCCAACCTCATCGGCTATTTCTATCAAAGAAACCAAAACCGCAACGGTCAGCTGGCCCCCCACGGCTGCAACCGGTTTGAATGGGCCGTCCAGCAGGCCCTCAGCGAAATTTACGGCACCTACGGGCTGGCGATTCTCTGCGCCGACTGTCCGAATGTGCTTATCGGGGCCAAAAAAGGAAGTCCCCTGATTCTGGGCGTTGGAAAAAATGAGTTCCTCATCGCCTCCGACGCCGCCGCCATCGTCAAGCATACCACCCAGGCCATTTATCTGGCCGACGGCGAGATGGTCATCGTGGAGTCCGGCGGCTTCCAAACCAAAACCCTTTCCAACGAAGAAGTCCAGAAAGAGCTCAAAGAGATTGAAATCTCCCTGGACCAGATTGAACTGGAAGGGTTCCGCCATTACATGGAAAAGGAAATCGCCGAGCAGCCGACGGCGCTGGAAACCTGTCTGAACGGCCGCGTGGACCTCAAAAACGGCCGCATTATTCTCGGCGGCATTTCCAACTATCTGCGCGAACTGACCCGCGCCAAACGCATTATCCTGACCGCCTGCGGCACCGCCTGGCACGCCGCCCTCGTCGGGGAATTCCTCTTTGAGCAGCTGGCCCGAATCCCCGCCGAGGTCGAATACGCCAGCGAATTCCGATACCGCAACCCCATCCTTGAAGAAGGAACGGTCGTCATCGCCATCAGCCAGTCCGGTGAAACCGCCGACACGCTGGCCGCCGTCGAACAAGCCAAAGAACGCGGCGCCCTCGTGCTGGGCATCGTCAACGTCGTCGGCTCTTCCATCGCCCGCTTGACCGATGCAGGCGTGTATCTTCGCGTCGGGCCGGAAATCGGCGTCGCCAGCACCAAGGCCTTCACCGCTCAAGTCGCCGTTTTGGCGATGCTGGCCATCGAGCTGGGCCGCCGCCGGCATTTGAGCGCCGACACCGTGCACAATCTCCTGCAGGAGCTGACCTCCATCCCGCAGAAAATCAAACGCATTCTCCGCCAGTCCGAGGCCATTCGCCAAATCGCCGACGCCAACAAAGACCGCGAAAACTGGCTCTTCCTCGGACGCGGCTTTAACTACCCCGTGGCCCTCGAAGGCGCCCTGAAACTCAAGGAAATCAGCTATATCCACGCCGAAGGGCTTCCGGCCGCCGAAATGAAGCACGGCCCCATCGCCCTGATTACCGACAAGATGCCCGCCGTCTTCATCGCCACACGCTGCTCGCAGTATGAAAAAATCATCGGCAACATCGAAGAAGTCCGCGCCCGCGGCGGAAAAACCATCGTCGTCGCCACCGAAGGCGATGAGCAAATCAAACCCTATGCCGATTATCTCATTCCCATTCCGGAAACCTGCGAACCGCTCCAGCCGATGCTGACGGTCGTGCCCCTCCAGATGCTTGCCTATCACGCCGCCGTCCTGCGCGGACACGACGTGGACAAGCCCCGCAATCTGGCCAAAAGCGTCACCGTCGAATAAAACGAATAAAAAAAGGTGCACACGCATCCGGTTCGGCTTATAATCCCAAAGAGGCAGGTTCGAACTCCAAGGGCTTCCGAGAGGCGAACGGAATGGAAATCTGGACAATCCAAAAACTGCTGAACTGGATGACGGCGTACTTCACCCAAAAACAGCTGGACAGTCCCCGGCTCAGCGCCGAACTGCTTTTGTGTCACGTGCTCGGTCTGCAGCGGATTGAACTGTACACCCTTCACGACCGAGTTGTTCAGCAGCCCCAGCTGGGTCAGCTGCGGGACCTGGTCAAGCGGGCCGCCGAACACGAACCCATCGCCTATCTGGTCGGGCGGTGCGAATTCTACTCGCTGTCCCTGAAAATCACACCGGACTGTCTGATTCCCCGCCCGGAAACGGAGCTGCTCGTGGAAAAAGCCGTGGAGTTTCTCCGCAGGCGGCCCGCACCGCGGCAGGCCCTCGATTTGTGCACGGGTTGCGGGTGCATTGCTGCCGCACTGGCCAAAAACTGCAAAGACCTCCAGATAACCGCTGTCGATATCTCCGAAGCCGCCCTGGCCGTCGCCACCGAAAACATCCGTCGGTACAACCTGGAGCCGTCCGTGCGGCTGCTGTGCGGCAATCTGTACGAGCCGCTCATCGAGGAACTCGACGGCCCCTGCTTCGACCTGATTGTCTCCAATCCGCCGTACGTCAGCGATGCTGAATATGAAAAGCTGGCCCCGAATGTGAAAAATTATGAACCAAAACAGGCCCTCTGCGGCGGGCCGGACGGGCTGGACTTTTACCGACGCATCCTCGAACAGGCCGGGCGGTTCCTCAAACCGGACGGCGCCGTCATGCTCGAAATCGGCTATGAACAGGGCCCGGCCGTCAAACAAATGCTCGAACAAAGCGGCCTCTTTGCCTCCGCGGAAATTCAAAAAGACCTGGCCCAAAAAGACCGCATCGCAATCGGCAGGCGATAACCCGCTATTTCAGACCGAAAAACGCGATGCTGTTGGCCGTCATCTTCCGGGCAAACTCCTCCAGCGGCATCCCATAAAGCTCCGCCAGTTTGGCCGCCGTATGAACCAGCAGGGCCGGCTCATTGGGCTGAATGTGCCGAACCGGCTCCGGCGAAAGATAGGGGCAATCGGTCTCAATCATCACCCGTTCCGGCGGCATCATTCGGGCCGACTGACGCAGCAAATCCGCCTTCTTAAATGTAAGAATCCCCGTGAAGGAAACAAAATACCCGCGTCGGAGCACCTCCTCGGTCTCCTGCGGGCTTCCGCTGTAGCAGTGAATCACCACCTTGGACAGACGGTCTCGATACTCATCCAGAATGGCCAGTGCCTCCGGAAAGGCCTGACGGATATGAACAATCACCGGCTTGTTCAGCTCCGCCGCCAAATCCAGATGGGCCCGAAACATCCGCCGCTGATTGTCCGCAGCGGAATGAAGATAATGATAATCCAGCCCTGTCTCGCCGATGGCGACGACATGCGGATGAGCGGCCGCCTGCCGAAGAAGCTGCAAATCCTCCGGGGAGATTTCGTCCGCATGATGCGGATGATAGCCCACCGCCGCCCACAATCCTTCGGTTTGCTCCGCCCGCTCCAGAGCCCGGCGGTTTTCTTCCGGACTGGTGCCGACGGTAATCCAGCGGGTCACTCCCGCCTGCCGGCTGCGGGCCAGCACATTTTCCAAATCCTCCCACAGCGGAGAATACGTCAGATGTGCATGAGTATCGACCAGTTCCATCGAGCCGTTTCCGTCCGGTCCATCTGCTACAGGCCCAGTTTGTCCCGCAGATAACTCTTCACCTGGTCCAGAGGCACGCGGACCTGCTCCATACTGTCGCGATGACGAATCGTGACGGTATTGTCCTCTTTGGTCTGGCCGTCCACCGTCACACAGAAAGGCGTGCCTGCCTCATCCTGCCGACGATAGCGGCGGCCGATGGCCCCCTTTTCATCATAAAAGACCGGGAAGTACCGCTTCAAATCCTGATAGATATTCATCGCGATTTCCGGCATCCCGTCCTTCTTAACCAGCGGGAAGATGCCCGCCTTAATCGGGGCCAGCGCCGGATGAAACCGCAGCAGATTCCGCTGCTCGCCCCGCACCTCCTCCTCATCATACGCATCCACCAGAAATGCCAGCATACTGCGGTCAATCCCCGCCGACGGCTCAATCACATACGGAATGTACCGCTCCCGCGTTTCCTCATCAAAATAGGCCAGCGGCCCTTTCAGGTAATCCTCCGCTTCCTCTTTGAGGGTAATCTTCGTCAAATCCCCCTTCTTGTCGTACCATTCGTTCATCGTCCGGATGCCCCGCTGATGCTGCCGCAGGTCAAAGTCCGTGCGGTTGGCAATGCCTTCCAGCTCCTGCCAGTCGCCCGAGCCAAACGGAAACTTGTATTCAATGTCCACGCACGCCTTGGCATAATGCGCCAGCTCATCCTTGGCATGCTCCCGGAAACGCAGATTTTCCTTTCGAATGCCCAGATTGATGTACCAGTTGAAGCGCTCCTGCTTCCAGTGCTCAAACCACTCCTCATCCGTTCCCGGCTTGCAGAAAAACTCCAGTTCGGCCTGTTCAAACTCACGGGTGCGGAAGATAAACGCTTTGGTTGTCACTTCGTTGCGAAAGCTCTTGCCGATTTGGGCAATCCCGAACGGAATCTTCACACGGGTTGAATCCAGCACATTGCGGAAATTGACAAAGATGCCCTGCGCCGTTTCCGGCCGCAGAAACAGCGTCATCGTATCTTCAACATTGGCGCCCATTCGGGTTTCAAACATCAGCCGGAACGCCATCGGCTCTCCAAACTGGCCGACCGTGCCGCAGGCCGGACAAACCTTTCTCGACAGCTCCGCCGCCTTGCTCTTGGCCGACTCGAGATCGATATGTTCCGTATGCTCCTCCAGGCTGCCGTCGTGGTCCTGCAGATGGTCCACCCGCGAACGGGTGCCGCACTTTCGGCAAACCGTCACCAAATCCGCAAACTTATCGGCATGGCCGGAGGCCTTCCAAACCATCGGATGCATCAGAATCGAACAGTCCAGCCCCACCACATCATCCCGCATCTGGACGACATGCTTCCACCAGGCATTGCGGATATTGCGTTTCAATTCAACCCCCAGCGGACCGTAGTCATAGCAGCTGGCCAGCCCGCCGTAGATTTCACTGGATTGAAAGATAAACCCCCGCCGTTTGCACAGTGATACAATGTCATCCAGTTTTGCCAGTTTTGCCATAAATCCCTCACTATAGAGACTTTAAATTCGAGATAAAGAATCCATATTGTACCAAAACCCCTTACGAAGTTCAAGGCCGTTTTGGGACTGCTTTTTCAAAGACCAAAAAATCCATAGAAAAATTTTCAGAAACAGAATACAGTAATGTTCCGTCATTTTATCTATAAAAAAAGCGAGGTGGGAACGGAACGTGATTCATTTCAAATGCCCTCATTGCCGAACAGCCCTTCAGATGGAAAGCCACTATGCCGGCCAAGCCGCCCTCTGTCCAACCTGCAACGGACAGATTCTCGTGCCGTTCCCGGGGACATCCGCCAAACCAATCATCTGCATCTGCGGACACTGCAAGGCCTTGTATCAAATCCCCGCGGAACAGGCAGGCCGAGAGGTTTCCTGCCCGACCTGCCGAGAAATCACCCAAATTCCCGCGCAGGAAAATACCGTTTCTGACAGTCCAATACTTCGCTTTTCCTGCCGCTCGTGCGGACAGGGCTACTGCCTTCCTTCCCGTTACGCCGGCAGAAAATTCACTTGTCCGGCCTGCAGACATGCCTGCTTAGTCCCGACTCCCAAGCCCGTCAAAAAAGGCGAGAAAGAATTGATTCTTTTAGAGGAAAAACCCGCTCCAAAAGAAGATACCGACCTTTTCAGTCCTGAACCACCGGTTCAACAAAAAGAACCGGCCCTGTTTGACAGTCCGCCGAAACCCCAAAAATCCATTCTGCTTCACGCCCTTGCCGCATCCATCGGCATCGTCCTGGTCGTTTCCTTAACCATTTGGGTGGTAAGCCTGCTAAAAAAGGACACCGTCAATCTAAAACAGACGACCGACACCCCTTCCGCACAAAACTATCCGCAGATCGTCGATTTTTCCCGGGCTATTGTCACCCAACTCAATCGAAAATCTGATACTGTAAAGTTGATTTATTTGTTCCCGGACCAGATTCAAGTGTCAGAACAAGATATAGACTCTCTTCTAAACGCCCTGGATATCGGGCGGTTCTCCTCCCTCGAAACCATCATAGAAAAAGCACGGGTTGAACCCGGCGCTTCCTATTTTATCACAAAAACAACAGCCGTGTCCGATTCGAACCGAATGCGCATAATCCGGATTGGCCTTGTCGAAATAGAGAACAATGATGAAACTCTTTCTGTGGAACGATTGGTCTTTGGAATCTCCATTTTCGATGAAAATAGTACACTTTTGGCCTCGGCAGGTCAAAGCGACCAAAATGTATTGCTTTCCCTGCTCGACGCTACGGTCAGCAAATATGCATTCATTTCCCCGACGATTCAAAAACAGGAACGTTCTTTTTCCAAAATCTCTGAAAGGTATAAAAGGATAAAAGAAAAATATGCTTGTCCGATTACCATCGTCCTTTTGCTGTTAGGTTTGGCAACGGTTATCTCGATGACAGTCGTTTTTGATAAGGCGGGCGAGCCGGGATGGGCCGCTTTCGTACCGATTTACAATACTGTTGTCCTCGCACGCATCGGCGGAAAACCCGAATGGCTCGGCTTTCTCTGCGCTGTCAGCTTCTGGATTCCCCGTATCGGTTCTCCTGTGCATCTGCTTTTTCTGCTCTATCTTTCCGTCAGTGTCGCCAAGACATTCGGCAAAGGAACCCTTTTCGGATTCGGGCTGGTTTTCCTGCCGTTTATCTTTTTTCCAATCCTGGCCTTTTCCGAATCGGCTTATCCGCAGAACGATGTCTAACTTCTTTTGAAAGCGAATTTTGCGCTCTCGACTGTGTTTTTCTTGTTTTTTCTTTGATTCTTGAGTACGCTGAATACGTGTATATAATAATGGCAGAAACAGAATTTCGTGCTTCGCACGGTCTTGTGCTGGCCGACGGAGGCCGAGAAGACCTTCATTCGCATCTTTGGCGGGTTCGTGCGGCCGTCCAGTGCCCGGTTCTGAATCAGGTTCAGATGGGCATTGATTTTCACGTTTTGCGGGCCCTGCTGCAGGAGATTGCGGCAGCCCTGGACGACAAGCCGCTTGCGGAACACAAGGCGTTTGCCTCCGTCAACCCAACCGCGGAAATGGTAGCCAAATTTGTTTTCGACCGGCTGGCTCCGAAAATCCCTTCGCCCGGCAAACTGGCGTGGGTCGAAATCACGGAAGCCCCGGGCTGTGCGGTCCGGTACATGCAGGAATAACCCTTCAGAAGGCCGCCAAAAAGACCGATGAAGATACGAAAAACAGCCGCTTCTTAGAACGGAGAGATTATGCTTTGTCAGAGCTGCAAAACCCAGACGGCAACGATTCATCTGACGGAGATTACCAACGGACACCGTGTCGAAACACACCTGTGCCAGGCCTGCGCGCAGAAACAGGGGTTGGCCATTCAAACCCAAATCCCCCTCAATGAGCTTCTTTCAACGCTGCTGAGTGTTCCGCCGGAAGCCGCCGCGGGGACCCCGCCGAGTCTGCAGGAGCAGAAGGCCTGTCCGAGCTGCGGAATGACCCTCCAGCGGTTCAGTAAAGAAACGCTCCTGGGCTGCCCGCAGGATTACGATGTCTTCGAGAAAAACCTGCTTCCGCTGATTCTGCGGACGCAAAATGACCGGTCTGAACACTGCGGCAAGGTCCCGGCGGATGCCGGCCGGGTCCAGGAAAAACAGATGCGTCTGGCCCAGCTGCGGCGCAAACTTGAAGAGGCCGTCCGACGGGAGCAATACGAAACCGCTGCGCGTCTGCGCGATGAAATCCGGAAACTCCAATGAACATACGCGATTTGTCCAAACAGCCCAGTCCCTGGCTTCAGGAAAGCGGCCCGGCTTCCGATGTAGTCATTTCCTCGCGGATTCGCCTGGCTCGCAACCTGGCCGGCTATGAATTCAAACCCTGCCTGACTCCCTCTCGGCAGCAGGAAGTGCTGGATACCCTCAAAACCGCCCTGCTGTCGGTCCCTGCCGATGAGCCGCTGTTTTTCTTTAACATCGAAGAGGCCTCCGCCCTCGAACGCGAACTGCTGGCGGAACGCTATCTGATCAGTCTGCCGCATGCCCGCGGCGAGGGCCCGCGCGGCGTTGTCATTGCCCAAAACGAATATTTCTCCGCAATGATTAATGAAGAAGACCATTTGCGGATGCAGGTCTTTGCCTCCGGACAGCAATTGGAAAAATGCTTCGAGCACATCAGCCGGGTGGACAACCACCTCGAAACAAAGGTCCAATTCGCTTTTCACCCCCGCTACGGCTATCTGACCGCCTGCCCGACCAACCTCGGCACCGGCATCCGGGTGTCCGTCATGCTGCATCTGCCCGGGCTGAAAATGACCGGCCAGACTGAAAAGTTCTTCAACGCCGCCCGCGACTGCAATCTGGCCGTCCGCGGTCTTTTCGGAGAGGGCTCGGAAGCCGTCGGCGATTTTTACCAGCTGTCCAACCAGGTCACACTGGGGGTAACCGAACAGGAAATCGTGCAGAACTTCTCCCGCAATATCGTGCCGAAAATCGTCGAATATGAACAGGTTGCCCGGCAAAGACTGTTTGAGGACAATCCGGAAGCCGTCGAAGACAAAATCCATCGGTCTTTGGCCATTCTCCGCAGCGCCCGGCTCATCAGCTCGCAGGAGGCGCTTATCCTTCTGAGCCATGTGCGGCTGGGGATTCATACCGGACGCATCCCGGATATTCCGATTTCAAAAATCAACGAATTATTCCTGCACATACAGCCGGCTCATCTGCAGATGCAGGCAGGACGCACCCTCAGTCCGGACCATCGGGATATCCTTCGGGCCCAAATCATCCGAACAGCCCTTTGCCCAAACTAATCTGGTCTTTCCGGAAGCGGAAGCCGACAGACGGCCTCCATCTGCCGGATTGGAATCAGACCCACCACCGCCAGTTTCAGCCGACCTTGAGCATCGATAAAGAACAGACAGGGAAATCCATCCGGCAGCGAATACGGCTCCGGCAGATTGTCTATTTTTCCTATTTGAACATCAAAAGCGGCAAATGACATCTCCTTCGCAAAGGTCTCCATCTTCTCCGAAGACTCCGTCGTCAATACCAGAACGGACGGCTTGTCCCCCTCCATCCCTTCCAAGAGATGCAATATCTGGTTAATCTGGAGCCGAAACGGCTGGAACCAGGTTGCCCCGAGAAGAAGCAAACAGTCTCGGCCGCGATAATCCTCCAGCTGCCTGATTTCCCCATTCGGCAGAAAAAATGATAAACCAGGCAAGAGTCGGCCCTGCCAGTCCGGCAAAACCGGTTCCCAAGTCTTTCGGCTGTTGATGACCTCGTCAATCGACTGGTACGGCGGCTGAAACCCTCGCAGATTCTTGCTGATGAGGACTGGCAGCGGCTCATTGCCGTGTTTGGACAGTTTCCGATAATAGAGAATCACCATCCCCGCAATCAGAATCAGCAGGACCAAATAAACCGGCAGTCCCTGAATCAGAAAATAGCGCTCTTGCTTTTTCACGCAGACCATTATACGGCAAAAAAACACCGGCAGAAATAACTTTTCGCGAATTCCAAATGCTTTCCTAATAACTCGTTAACTCAGAAAGCGTATAAGAAAATAGACAAGAAAACCTAACCAGTGAGGAACCCATGCGGCCAGCCAATTGTGAACATCTGAATCTGACCGGCGAATCCACAGAAATACTCCTGCTGATTGCCGTCTTCGGAAATGAATCCGCCCGAAAAGCCGCCGTGAGTGAATTAAAAAAGCGTCGGGCTCTTCATTCCAGCTTCGAAGATGACAATCTGGTCATGACGAATTTGAGCGGCGTCTGCTGAAGGTCGCTTCCACACTGCACCCGTTGAAGGCGGGCGGAATACTGTCGTTATTAGACCATCTTTGTCCCTTTCTTCCCTCTCTCCCCTCAATTTTTTTGATTGACTTGTTCAATCACCCGGCTACACTATCCTGTCTTTTGGTACGTGAAAAAGAGAACTGTATGCTCAGGGAGACAATCCGTGGCGTATAATTGCGTAGTGCTTGCAAAACAAGTGCCGGACACCAAACGAATCACCGGCCAGGCGATGAACGAAGACGGCACCGTCAATCGAGCGGCCCTTCCGGCCATTTTCAATCCGGAAGACCTCAATGCCCTCGAGATGGCCCTTCAAATTAAGGAACAATACGGCGGAAAAGTCACCGTCATTACGATGGGACTTCCGGCAGCAGCCGAAATTCTCCGCCAATCCCTCTATCGCGGAGCTGACGACGTTATCCTGATTACAGACAAACGCTGCGCCGCCAGTGATACGCTGGCCACCAGCTATATCCTCAGCTGCGCCGTCCGCAAACTCAACCCGGATATCGTCCTGTGCGGCCGGCAGGCCATCGACGGCGACACCGCTCAGGTTGGGCCTCAGGTAGCAGAAAAACTGGGAGTTCCCCAGATTACCTACACCGAGCAGATTCTCAGTCTGAACGGAAAAACCATCACCGCCCGCCGGAGCATCGGAAACGGCTGGCAGGAAGTCCGAACCAAACTGCCGGTCCTGCTGACGGTCGTGGACACCGCCAACGAGCCCAGAATCCCGGCCGCCAAGCGCCTGATGAAATACAAATCCGCACGCTGCCGTATCGAAATCGAGGCCATGGCCAAGCAGGACCCCTCAATTGATGTTGATGCCGTCTGCAGGCAGCTGGAGCAAAAAGGACTGCTCATCCGTCAGTGGGACCTCGACATCCTCGGCGCCGACCTGAAGTGGTGCGGACGCGACGGCTCGCCCACCAAAGTCCACCGCATTCAAAGTGTCGTGCTCACCGCCAAGGAAACCAAATCCGTCGAGCCGACTCAGGAAGCCATTGAGGCGATGATTCACGAACTCATCGTGGACCATACCATCGGATAAATTGACGTATCAATCAGATTCAGCAAACAAGGATAATCAGAGATGATAGAAGTCAACAAACAGGGTGAAGTATGGGTGTTTGCCGAGCAGCATGCCGGCACGCTCGAAGACACCTCCATTGAACTGCTCAGCAAAGGACGTCAACTGGCCGACCAGCTGAAAGTTCCGCTGGCGGCGGTCCTGCTCGGAGACCGCGTCGAGCCCCTCTGCGTTCGGCTCGGTCAATACGGCGCCGACAAGGTCTATCTGGCCGAACACCCCCTGCTGAATCATTACCAGACCAGCTCCTATGCCAAGGTTCTGGACGAGCTGATTCACAAACACAAACCACAGATTATGCTCTATGGAGCTACGCCGGTCGGACGCGACCTGGCCCCGCGTGTGGCCAGCGCCCTGAAGGCGGGACTGACTGCCGACTGCACGGACCTGCAGATTGGACGGCACGAAATCCCCAGCACCGGCAAGGTCTATGAGAACCTGCTCCTGCAGATTCGTCCGGCCTTCGGCGGCAACATTATCGCCACGATTATCAACTACGACCGCTGGCCGCAGATGGCCACCGTTCGCGAAGGCGTGATGCCCATGCCCGAACCGGACGGACGCCGCAAGGCCCAAATCGTTCGCGAAAACATCTCTTTGCTGCCGGACGACCTGATGCTGGAGATTCTGGCCGAACACCGCCAGCCCAAAAAGGTCAATCTGAAGGCCTCCCGCATTATCGTGGCCGGCGGCGCCGGGGTCGGCAGCAAAGAAAACTTCAAACTTATCTGGGACCTGGCCCACTGTCTGGGCGGGGCCCCCGCCGCCACCCGAGCCGCGGTGGACCTGGGCTTTATCGACCGCGACCATCAGGTCGGACAGACCGGCACTACCGTCCGTCCGGTACTGTACATCGCCGTCGGCATCAGCGGGGCCATTCAGCACCAGGCCGGAATGAGCGGCAGCCAGAAAATTATTGCGATCAACAATGACCCGGAGGCCCCCATCTTTCAGATCGCCCACTACAAAATTCTCGGCGATTTGAATCAGGTCGTTCCGATGATGATTAAGGCCATCCGGGAAAAAGTATAAATTCAAACAACCAACGCCTGTTTTGAGGAAGAACAGATGGGCAATTTTTATCGAGATAATGACGACATTCAGTTCCTGATGAAGCATATTGATTTGGGCGAGCTGGCCAACTTTATGGAGCGGGGGTTCCGCTTCGCCGGCAAATTTGATACCGCCCCTGCCAACGCCCAGGAGGCCGTCACCAACTACGACCTCGTTCTGGACGCCCTGGGCCAGCTCAGCGCCGACTTTATCGCCCCCCGCAGCGAGGGAATCGACCGGCAGGGAAGCACCCTGCTGGAAAACGGCACCGTTAAATACGCCGACGGCATCGCCGAATCCCTTCAGGCCCTGGCCAAAGCCGATGTGATGGGCTTTACGCTGCCTCACGAATACGGCGGACTGAATTTCCCCAGTCTGGTGTACTCGGCGGCCATCGAAATCGTCTCCCGGGCCGATGCATCCCTGATGAACCTGTTCGGTCTGCAGGGCATCGCTGAGACCATCAACTTCTTCGCAGATGAAGAAATCAAACGGCAATATCTGCCGCAGTTCGCTGCCGGCAAGGTCACCGGCGCGATGGTCCTGACCGAGCCCGATGCCGGCTCCGACCTGCAGGCCTGCAAGCTGCGGGCCTTTCAGGATGCCCAGGGCAACTGGTATCTGCACGGTGTCAAGCGATTCATTACCAACGGCTGCGGCGAGGTGCTGCTGGTGCTGGCCCGCTCCGAACCGGACCGCAGCGGCGGTCTGGGCCTGAGTCTGTTCCTGTGCGAACGAGGCCCCACCGTGCGGGTTCGCCGGCTGGAGGACAAACTCGGCATTCACGGCTCGCCCACCTGCGAGCTGTTCTTTGACAATACGCCCTGCCGGCTTATCGGCGAACGCCAGCGCGGGCTGGTAACATATGTGATGAGCCTGATGAACGGCGCCCGCATCGGCATCGCCGCCCAGTCGATGGGCATTGCCGAAGCGGCCTACCGCATCGCCCGCGATTACGCCCACAGCCGCAAGCAGTTCGGCGGCCCCATCGAAAAACTGCCCGCCGTGCGGGATATGGTCATCGACATGAAAACCCAGATTGAGGCGGGAAGAGCCCTGCTCTATGAAACCAGCCGCATCGTGGATCACGAGGTCGGCCTGACCAAAATCAGCGAGGACCCGACCGAATCGCCCGAAGCCCAGAAAGAAGCCAAACAGCGGCTGCGCACCATCAAGCGCATCGCGGCCATGCTGACGCCGATGAGCAAATATTACTGCTCCGAGATGTGCAACCGCGTCACATATGACACCATTCAGGTGCTCGGCGGAAGCGGATACATGCGCGATTATGCCTGCGAACGGCTGGCTCGCGACGCCCGCATCACCACCATCTACGAAGGCACCAGCCAGCTGCAGATTGTGGCGGCCGTCCGCGGTGTGTGCGGCGGGGCCTGTGAAAAATATCTGGCCGAACTGGCCGCTCTGCCCTATGCGGATTCCGTCAGGGATCTGCTGGACCTGCTGGCGGAGGGAACGCAGCAGCTGTTCAAGGCCGTCGCCTTCGTCAAGGAAGCCGGCGTTGATTATATGGATTTGTTCGGACGACAGCTGGTGGACATCGCCATTGCACTGATTAACGGCTATCTGCTCTGCGGACAGGCCTCCAGCCGCGTCCAGATGCAGGTGCCCATCGCCGATGATGCCTCCAACGGCTCCGGAAAAACCGTTCCGATGACCGAGCGAAAACTGATGCTGGCACGGCGGTACATCACACGCAATGCTCCCAAAATCCGCGCCTGGGCCGAAGAAGTCTGCTCCGGCGACAAATCCACGTTCAAAGAATATGAGGTTCTCGCCGGGCCGGTTCCTGAACTCGGATAACAGCGCCGGGGCGGGACGGCAGGTCAGCTCGACGGTGAACAGGGAGAAAACGGGACGATGCTCAGAGCCGTAATCTTTGATTTTGACGGTGTCATCGCCGATTCGGAGTTTCTGCATTACAAGGCGCTCAATCAGATCTTCGAAAAATACGGCGTTTCCGTCCCCAAAGAAGTTCACTGGCAGAAATATCTCGGCTACACTGACATCGAAAACATTCAGGCCGTCTCTGAAGACTACAGGATGAATCTGACGCCGGAGCAGATTCACCAGATGGCTCGTCAAAAAGCTGAGCTGTTCAAGCAGCTGGCACGGGAGGAAACCGCTATCCTCGACGGGGTGGAAACGCTCATCGAAACCCTCAAAGCGCACAACATCCGACGAGCCGTCTGTTCGGGGGCGCTGCGGGAGGATATTGAACAAATGCTGGCCGGCAGCGACCTGCTCAATGCCTTTGATGTAATGGTCACAGCGGAAGACGTGAAAAAAGGCAAACCGGACCCCGAAGGCTACCTTCTGGCCCTGAAAAAACTCAACCAAAAGCAATCCCAGCCGATTCAGCCCGGCGAATGTGTTGTCATTGAAGATTCCCATTGGGGTCTGGCCGCCGCGGCCGCCGCCGGAATGCATCGAGTCGCCGTCACCAATACCTATCCGGCCGAGCAGCTCAGGGAGAAAGCCGAACGAGTTGTCTCTTCTCTGGAAGAACTGACCATCGACGACCTCCGGGATATGTGTAAATAAATATCCGTTTTATCTTTATAGTGCAACTATTTGTTTCACCCCGTCTTTCTCTTTTGCCAGATGTCTCACACAAAAATAACACAACTTATCCCTGTTAAAAACAAGGGCTTAAGACACCTTGACTTGACTTTTCCGTTATCTTGACTATACTTATTTGTTCTCTTTTCGACGTCTTTTCATTTCCGCATCTCCGGAATTAAACGTTTCTGAAGAGAAGAAGCGGTATTTTTTTGTTTTTAACAGAGTGGAATTTGTTTGATGCATTGAAAGAACGTAACGCAATTGGCCGGCTCTTTTGATTACAGTTTGATAAGCCGAATTCAGCAGGCCAACGACATTGTCGATGTGGTCTCTGAACACCTTCGCCTCGACAAGAAAGGCAAGGAACTGGTTGGGTTATGTCCATTTCACAGTGACCATCGGCCGAGTCTCTATGTCAGCCCCGCCAAGCAGATTTTTAAATGCTTTGCCTGCGGGGCAGGCGGCGATGTCCTGAAGTTTGTCCAAATGCGGGAAAATCTGACCTTCCCACAGGCGGTTGAGCGCCTTGCCCAGCGGGCGGGGATCGCCCTGGACCCTTCCTGGAAAAAGCGGCAATCCGCCGGAAATGAACCCAGCGCGGAAACCCTTGCCAGAATCAATCGATGGGCGATGCAGGTCTGGCAGCAGAATCTCTGGCATCCGGAAAAAGGCGCGGCGGCTCGACAATATCTGGAACAACGCAAAATCGCCAAAGACATTGCACGACAATGGAATCTCGGTCTGGCTTTGGACAGCTGGGATGACCTGACCGCCAGGGCCGCCATCGCAAAGATAAAATCGGCTCTTCTTGTTTCCGCCGGCCTTTCTGTGCCTAAAGACACCGGGGGCGTGTATGACAAATTCCGCAATCGCCTGATGTTCCCCATTCTGGACGTCAGCGGACGTGTTATCGGTTTCGGCGGACGCACATTGGCCAACGACCCCGCCAAATACATGAATTCGCCGAGCACCCTTCTTTTCGACAAAAGCCGCTGCCTTTACGGACTGTATCAGGCCCGGCATGCCGTCGTCGAAAGCGGAACCGCCGTGGTCGTCGAGGGCTACACAGATGCCCTGATGGCGCACCAGCACGGCATCCGAAACGTTGTTGCCACACTCGGCACCAGCTTTACGGAAGGACATGCCCATCTGCTCCGCCGGTTTGCCAAACGAATCATTCTGCTTTTTGACAGCGACACGGCCGGCCGAGCCGCGGCGGAGCGGGCCCTGGAAATCTGCCTTTCCGAAAAAATCGATATCCGGATGGCCTTTGTCCCGGAAGGAAAAGACCCCTGTGATTACATTCTCCAGGCCGGACCGGAGGCCTTCAAAAGGGTTCTGGACAACGCCCAGGATATTTTTGAGTATTCCTGGAAGCGTCTTCAGGAACAAGTTGAACAAAGCGACACCTTGAGGGACCGCGCCGAGGCCGCCCGCACCTTTCTCCAGCATGTGGCCGCCGGCATTACCACCGGAAAAATCGACACCATTTCCCGGACGATCCTGCTGAGCCGACTGAGCAGTCTCCTGAATGTTCCGGTCAGCCGAATTGAGGCCGAACTGAAAAAAATCATCAAAAAAAGTGAAATTTCCAATCCGGATGAACCGAAAAATCCCTCTTCCGTTCATTATATTATAGAGGCACAGCGGGAAGTCCTTCGGGCCCTTCTGAATGAGCCGGGCCTGATGGCCGAAGAGGAGGGAAAAATTCAATCGGAACTCTTTACGGAGCCGATACTTAAAGAAATTGCGGATGTCCTTTTGACCGCCCTTTGCGACGGGCTGGAGCCCACAATTGCTCAGCTGTGCGGGCATTTTGAATCGCCCCAGACGGCCCAGACAATTGTGCAGCTGTATGAAGAAGGACAGCAGACCGGACACCTCCGCTCACGTCTTCACAAAGCCCTGGAGGTTTTGCGGGAAGACCTGCGGATTCGGGAAAAAGAGGCCTTCAAAGCCGCCGCCACAGGCAGCGATGACCAGGCCCTGCGAAAAGTCGATGAAATAGCAAGAACCCAGAAAGGAAACCCGCGCTCCGGTATCTTGAAATTGTAAAATGGAACAACCGGACGCCGGACACAGAAAACGAACAGGAGTTCCATGCAGCCCAAGAAATACAGACACGAGGAGAACCCGGACGAGATTTTTGACCTGACGGACGAATTCGGGGATGAAGACCCTGAAATCGACGAGGCGCTCGACGCCATTCCGGATACGGATGATGAGCTGCCCGAAGCCGATGCGGACAGCCCGCTCGACGATGCGGAGCCGAACCCGCCTTCCCTGCCGATTCCGCAGGGAGACGGCCGGGAAAGCGACCAGCCCGACCGGATTCGTCTGATTGAAGAGCGCATCGCCGCCATCATTCGAAAAGGAAAAGAAAAAGGATACTTAACCTACGAAGAAATCAATGACGACCTGCCCGATGAGGTCATCAGCCCGGCCCGGCTGGACAACCTGCTGATGACGCTCGACGAAGCCGGTGTGCAGCTCATCGACGAGACAGACCTGCCGCGTCATCGGAAAGAAGCCCGGGAGGAAACCGACGAAGAATTTGCCAAAGAGGCGGAAATCGATGAAGACCTGCTCCTGGAGGACCATCTGGAGGAAGGAGAGGGCCGCCGCATCGACGACCCGGTGCGGATGTATCTGACCCAGATGGGCGAAATCCCCCTGCTGACGCGGGAGGAGGAAATCAGTCTGGCCCGTAAAATCGAGTTCACCCGGCTGGCCTTCCGCCGCAAGGTTCTCGAGTGCGACTACTGCGCCCGGCACGCCGTCGAAATCCTCCAGCAGGTTGATGACGGCTCTCTGCCTTTTGACCGAACGATGAAAATGGGCAGCGGCGAATCCGAGGTCCGCGCCTTCGTGAAAAATCGGATGCCGCAGAACCTCGAGACCGTCACCAAGCTGCTGAACCGCAATCAGGAGCTTTTTGCCGCCTCGATGGCCTGTTCGTCCCTCGATGAGGCCAAAAAATACATCCGTCAGATTCACCGCAACCGCCGCAAAATTGCCACGCTGCTGGAGGAGCTTTCGCTGCGGACCAGCCGCATCCAGCCGATGATGAAAAAACTGGAGGGCATCCACTCCAAGATGCTCCAGCTGCAGGCCGCCATCGAGGCCGGCCCCAGCCGCGACCACAGCGAAGAAGACATCCGCGCGATGAAGCAGGAGCTGCAGGGGCTGCAGGAACTGGTGCTGGAGACGCCGCGGCAGCTGTCCAAGCGTCTGCGGGCCATTCGAGCAGTCTTCTCCCAGTATGAAGACGCCAAGCGTCGGCTGGCCGGCGGCAACCTGCGTCTGGTGGTCTCCATCGCCAAGAAATACCGCAACCGCGGATTGAGCTTTCTGGACATTATTCAGGAAGGCAACACGGGCCTGATGCGGGCCGTGGACAAATACGAGTATCGGCGCGGCTACAAGTTCAGCACCTACGCCACCTGGTGGATTCGTCAGGCCATCACCCGCGCCATCGCCGACCATGCCCGCACCATCCGCATCCCCGTCCATATGATTGAGACGATGAGCAAACTGCGCACCATCAGCAAGAATCTGCTGCAGAAGCTCGGACGCGAACCCACCATCGAAGAAATCGCTGAAGAAGCCAAGATGTCCATCGCCGAGACGCGCCGCGTGATGAAAATCAGCAAGCATCCGTTCAGCCTCGACCGGCCCATCGGCGAAAGCGAAGACAGCTACTTCGGCGACTTTATCGAAGATGAAAGCGTCGAATCCCCTGTCCAGTCCGCGGCGCAGGAAATGCTCAAGGAACGAATCGACGAGGTCCTCAAAACTCTCACGTACCGCGAGCGGGAAATCATCAAGCTCCGCTACGGCATCGGAGACGGATACACTTATACCCTCGAAGAGGTCGGGCGAATTTTCAAGGTCACCCGGGAGCGTGTCCGGCAGGTAGAGGCCAAGGCCATCCGGAAACTCCAGCATCCGGTCCGCTCCCGCCGGCTGGAAGGATTTCTGGACGGCAAACCTTCGCTGCCGCCGGACCCGTCCGCATGAGATGAACGGACCGCGGAAACCGCTGCCTTCCCGCATCCGAACCTTTGCTTTCCGGCGGACTGTGTATCGGCAGAAAATCTATGCAAAACAAAAAAGGGCGGATATTCCGGCTCAGATGCATCCTGCTGCTGACTGCAGCAGAAGCGATGCTTTGCGCTGCGGCCGGGGTGGAAAACGACTGCAATTGCCCCTCCCGCCAAACCGCTGAACCCTTTTCCCTTCAGCAGGCGGAACGAACGCTCCTGATGGGCTATGTGGATAAGGGCGATTTTGAAACCGCCCTGTCACTGCTCGAGCGGTCCGGCCGGCGGGAGGAGGACTTTCATCGGAATCTCCGCACGCTCCTGGCCCGCTATAAGACCTTTCAGGAGGACTGGCGGCGGCAGAATCAGCAGGCCCTCGAGAAACTGCACCAGAGAATCGAACAGATTCGGAGCGACCCCAATCAGCTCTCCGCGCGTCCGGAGGAAATCCTTTCTCTGCTGATTCAGAGCCGAAAAGACAATCCGGACAGGGCCGATTTTCTGTCCGATCCCTTTGTCGTTTCACTAACCGAAGCAATCCGCCGAAACATCCTTCGCCTGCAGTCACAGGGCGAATATGAAAAGGCCTGGCGGACCGGTCTGCGGGTGCTCCTGGCCGCCGACTCCGACAATCCGGCTCTGCAGCAGGAAAAAGCCGACCTGCTGTCCAAAATCGCCGTTGAGAAAAAACTCACCGCCTCTCTTTGCCCGGGGCAGAGCGACCCCTACGCCGCTGTCGAGGCCGACATCTTCTTTGAAGCCCTCCGCCGGCTCGACCAAAAATATTTCATTCCTCTGAATTATTCGGCCCTTAGCCGCCGGGTTCTCACCTGCGCCCGGCACCTTGGGGAGGTGCTCGCCTCCGGACGAAAGGATTTTCTTTATACCCCAGACCCCAATACGCTGACCGCCTGGAATCAGCAGCTGAACAATTTGCAGGAATCTTCACCCCAGCCCCCAACTGACCTCCCGGCCTTTCTCGAACAAATCCGCGCCCTGCTGGACCTGAACCGCTCGACCCTTCGGCTGCCGGAAGGTTTCCTCGTGCAGCTGCTCGCGGAAGCCGTCTTTGAGGAACTGGACCCTTACACTGAAATTGTCTGGCCCGCCCGAAGCGAAGATTTTGACAAACAGATGAGCGGAGAATTCGCCGGCGTGGGCATTCGGATTGCCCGCCAGGACGGCCGGCTGACCATCATCGAAATCGTTCCCAAATCTCCCGCAGAGGAATCCGGCCGGCTGCAGGTGGGCGATGTCGTCACCGCCGTGGACGGGACCCCGACGGAACCGCTGTCCCTCGACTGTGCCGTCCGCCTGATTTCCGGACCGGCAGGCACCGCCGTTTCCCTGACCATCCGACGGCAGGAACAAGAGCAGACGGTCACGCTTCTTCGCCGCAAAATTGTTCTGCCCTCGCTGCACGGCAACACATCCCCGCTCGAGCAGCCCCTGAAAACCAACGACGGTCTGAGCGCCTATCAGATTGATGCCGATCCGCGCATCGCCTATATTCGGCTGAGCGGTTTTCGAAAAGACACCGCACAGACCCTGCAGCAGATTCTGGAAAAACTTCACGCCAACGGGCTGCGCGGCCTGCTGCTGGACCTTCGCTCCAACAGCGGCGGACTGCTCGATGCGGCCGTCGGCGTCGCAGACCTGTTCCTCGAAAACGGCATTATTGTGCGAACCTGCACACGGGAGGGCATCGAGCAGGAAATCACGGCCGCCGCCGGCGCGCTTCCGCCGGATATCCCGATGGCCGTTCTGGTGGATGAAGGCACCGCCAGCGGGGCGGAAATCCTGGCCGGCGCCCTGGCCGCTCCGCACGCCTCCCGCGCCGTTCTGGTCGGAACCCGCACTTACGGCAAAGGCACGGTTCAGGAGGTCGAAACCCTTCCGAACGGCTGCCGGCTCAAATACACCCGCGGCATCTATCAGCTGTCCGACGGGCGGGAGGTTCCCAATCGCTATCAGCGGCTCAAACAGAACCGAACCGACTGGGGTCTGCTGCCGGATGTCCTTGTGGAAACCGGTGAACCGCAGCTGGAAAAGGCCCGCCAGGCCCGCCGCAATCTCGAGCAATTCTTCCGTGAAACCCAGGACAAAAGCCCCCCGCAGATTCAGCAGGACCTTCTGCCGCTGCTGGAGGAGCTCGTCAGCTCCGACCCGCCGCTGGCCGCCGGCCTGACTATCGTCAAAGCCAAAATCCTGGCCGCTGAATTTCCTCTGCTCTCCCCGCCGGCCCCGAATGTGCCTGTGTCCGCTTCCGCCGCCGACCCGAATCTGTGAAACATTCCGGGCCTGCAGGCGTAGAAAAAAGAGAAAATAAAAAAGAGAAAGTCGCCGTATGACGGATTTTATACAGGCATTTTGGTCCACACTGGCCCAGATGTCTCCCTATCTGCTGTTCGGTTTTTTTGCGGCAGGTTTGCTGAGCATCTGGATTTCGCCCGCCCTGGTGGAACGGCATCTGGGCGGACGCGGTTTCGGCGCGGTCGTCAAGGCCTCGCTGTTCGGCATTCCCCTGCCGCTGTGCTCCTGCGGCGTGATTCCGGTCACGATGTCGCTGTACAAACACGGCGCCGGGCGCGGGGCGGCCGTGTCGTTTCTTTTGTCCACGCCGCAAACCG
Organism: Anaerohalosphaeraceae bacterium; assembly: GCA_037479115.1. Taxonomy (NCBI): domain Bacteria; kingdom Pseudomonadati; phylum Planctomycetota; class Phycisphaerae; order Sedimentisphaerales; family Anaerohalosphaeraceae; species Anaerohalosphaeraceae bacterium. The sequence continues at coordinate 80,067 of JBBFLK010000014.1, forward strand.
GTGTGGACAGCATCTTCGTGACCTATTCCCTGCTGGGGCCCTTTTTTGCCGTTCTGCGTCCCATCGCGGCGTTTCTGACCGGCCTCTTGGGCGGCGGACTGGTCAATCTCTTTGACCCGGCCGACAGCGGCGCGGCGAACTCCTCCAAAGCCTGCTCGGACGACTGCTGCTCCAAAAATGAAAAGAAACCGCCCAAATGGAAACGGATGCTTCGCCACGGCTTTGTGACCCTGCCGACCGACATCGGTCTGCCGATGCTCATCGGCCTGTGCATCGCCGCCGCCATCTCCGTCTGGGTGCCCGATGACCTGTTCGCCGTCCGTCTGGCCGCCGGCAGCAATCTGCTGGCCATGATTGCAATGATGTTCGTCGGCATCCCGATTTACGTCTGCGCCACCGCTTCGGTGCCGATTGCCGCCGCTCTGATTGCCAAGGGCCTTTCTCCCGGTGCAGCCCTGGTCTTCCTGATGACCGGTCCGGCCACCAACGCCGCAGGACTCTCGACACTCTGGGGTGTGCTCGGCCCGCGGTCCGCTCTGCTGTATCTGTTTTCCGCCGCATCCTGTGCCCTGGCAAGCGGACTGATTGTCGATGCCTTCCTGCCCCGCCAAAAAGCCGTAGAAATGATGCACCATCACAGCACCGCCCTGCCGGCATGGGCGGGCCATCTGTCCGCCCTCATCCTGCTGGCGCTTCTGCTGGTCGGAATCGCCCGCAAATACGCCCGAAAAGCCGAATAGCCCGCCGGGCTACTCCTCCTCCAGCATCTTCTTTCGACGCAGGATATGATGATAATGCTGTGCAAACCGATGCGCCTCATCGCGGACGTACTGAAGCAGCTTTCGCACCGGCGACACCGCCGACAGCCGCAGCGGCTCCGTGCGGCCCGGCAGATAAATCAGCTCCTCCCTCTTGGCAATCGCCGCCAGATTCGGCATCGGCGCCCCCATCGTCCGCAGGGCCTCTTCGGCCGCGTGCAGCTGCCCGAGCCCGCCGTCAATCAGCACCAAATCCGGCCAGAGCTCCTCGCCCGCCAGCGCGTGTCTATACCGCCGGCTGATGACCTCCGCCATCGCCGCAAAGTCATCCGAGGAGCCCGCCGCCCGGATGCGAAACCGCCGATAGCCCTCCTTAAACGGCTTGCCGTCGATGAACTGCACCATCGCCCCGACCGTCTCGCTGCCGGCCAGATGGGCAATATCAAACCCCTCAATAATCCGGATCGGCTGCGGGCTTTTGAGCAGATGCTGAAGTTTTTCCAGCGCCTCCGTCGGGTCCTGAAAGAATACCTCCGGCTGCACGTGCTCCTCCACGGTGCCGCGTTTGTCCAGATTCTCCAAAAGCCGAATCCGGTCCCGCAGCCGGGCCGCTTCTTCGAAATCCTGCCGCTTCGAGGCCTCCTGCATCCGCCGGCGGAGCCCCTCAATATACGACGAGCGCTTCGAGCCCAGAAACCGAATCAAATCGCGTATCTGCCGGCGGTAATCCTCGCGGCTGACCTTGTCCGCACACGGTGCGGTGCACTGGCGGATATGATACAAAAGGCACGGCCGGAAAAACCGCCGCTTCGGGTCATCCGAGCGAATCTCCAGCGTGCACGTGCGAAACAGAAAAATCTTCTGCAGAAGCCCCAGCACCTGCCGCAGGTCGCGCACGGCCGTAAACGGCCCGAACAGCCGGCTGCGGGGGTTGGGACTGCGCGTGATATAGACACCCGGGAAATCTTCGCGCGTTGTGATTTCCAGATAGGGAAAGGTCTTGGAATCCTTTAAATCCGTATTATACGGCGGGTGAATGTCCTTAATCAGGCGGGCCTCCTGCAGAATGGCCTCCGCCTCGCCGGCCGTTTCCAGATAGTCCACATCCGCCACCCGGCTGAGCATCTCGGCTATCCACGGGCCGCGGGTCTCGGCCAGATTGGCCCCGGGCTGAAAGTAGCTGCTCACCCGCGCGCGGAGATTCTTGCCCTTGCCGATATAGAGCACCTTCTCCTCGGCATCCTTCATAAAATACAGCCCCGGTCCCGTGGGAAACGTGCGGATTTTCTCCCGCAGGGCCTGCAGTTTGTCTTCTGAAAGCGCCATCGGAGAAGATTATACCAGACCGCAGGCCTCAAAGGGAGTCGGAGGAAACGGAAATCCGAAGCATGAAATACGAAATTCAAATCTCGAAATCCGAAACAATTCACCACGGATTTCACCGATGACACGGATTAGGAAAGGAAAGAAAAAAGGCACCGAAAGAGAAAAGCAAATGGATTTGTAGGATAACTGCTGACTGATAACTGCTCACTGATGACTGATAACTGGTCACTGGCC